>JBAYRB010000100.1:0-7912 GCA_041676905.1 Spirosomataceae bacterium | reverse complement strand
TCAGGTTGAATGCCTTACGCTAACAAGCTTTTTAGTTAGCGGATGTAAATAACGTTAAGAAGGTTGCAAGTAATCGCACAATTACCAAAATATTTAATGGGATGGTTACACTTTGTGAAAATACTCGCAGTCGTTCTACACTGATACAGTTACAAAAACGGCGCTCGTTAGGTAAAAAATGGCCTTTTTAGCGTTGAAAAATCCCAAACCTGTGGTATATGATGAAAATAGCAACTTTCGACCTGTGGCTTTGATTGCACAAAATACCACAATCACCATTTTTTTTTAGTATTTTAGATATTATAATCCTTGCAATTTGATTTGGTACATTTTTATTAATAAATTTGTCATGTGAGGTTTGTTAATTTGACGAGCTCTCGTCAAGGGCAAACTAGCAATCACAGATAGAGGAGGGTTTACACGAAATGGTCTACTGTCTTGCGGTAGACCATTTTTATTTTCAGGATTCTGAGCTGGGGTGTTCCAAAAATAACTTCATTATCTTGGCTTTCAGGTTTTCCCAATTTAAATCAGCGTGCTAGGAATCGATCTGATTTGAGGAGTAAGATTAGCCCAGTAGTTTCCGCTAGACAGGCCTTTCATCCCCCCTCATGCGATTCATGCTAATTGCAAAGCAGAGCAACCGACCTGGCCATTCGCGATGGAACTACCTCTTTTATTTACCCGATAAAATTTACCGACGCTAATTCGCACTTACCATTTTTTATTCCATAACTTTTATTCCCATAACCGCTTACTTTCGTTTATAATTGTTTGATAACCGGATCGATATCGACCCAGTGCTTAACTTGAAAGAGAGGCGGGTGGAGGGACTCCCTGACACAAAGGTCACTTGGCCTTGGATGCTCCACAGGTAATGCACCATAAAAAAGCCCCCATCCCTTTTCTACGTTGGAATGGAGGCTTTTTTTTAGGATAGACTGTACTTAGCTACTTTTTATCAATTTTATAGAATCGCCCATTGTCCGTAATAGCGTACAAGGCACCATCATTTCCTTGAATCACATCTCGGAATCGTTGTTTTTCATCCTCCAACAACCTTTCTTCACCCACCACTCGATTATTTTCAATCACTAAACGAGCAATGTGCATGCTACTGAGTCCGCCTGCAAATAGATTATTTTCCCACTCAGGAATTCTATTTCCAGTATAAAAGGTAAGTCCGCTCGGTGAAAGAACTGGATCCCAATAATAAACCGGTTGTTCCATTCCTTCCTTCACTTGTATACTATCCCCTATTTTTGCACCCGAGTATTCAAGACCATAGGTAATGATCGGCCATCCATAGTTTTTCCCTGGTTCAATTCGGTTCAATTCATCTCCACCCCGAGGACCAAATTCGGTTTCCCAAAGATCCCCAGTGACCGGATGAATGGCGATCCCTTGTACATTCCGATGTCCGTACGAATAAATTTCAGGGCGTGCGTCAGATCTACCTTCGAAAGGATTTCCCTTCACAGCATTTCCATCGGTATCTATGCGTACGATTTTTCCCAATCCGGAGTTCAAATCCTGAGCTTGGGGTCTAGTTTCTTTATCCGACCGCTCACCGGTACTAACCAACAAATTTCCCTCGTTGTCGAAAATAATTCTCCCTCCGTAATGCAAGCGACCTTTATAGGCAGGTGTTGCGCGGTAGATTACCTGAACTCCCTCCAAGCTGGTTTCATCGTCCGATAATCGGCCTTTCGCAACCGCTGTTAAATTACCCTTGTTGCCCTGTTTCTCCGAAAACACCCAGTATACCATGCGGTTTTCGCTGAAATTTGGATCGATTTTAATCCCTAAAAGTCCACCCTGTCCGTCAGCATCAACTTCGGGTACGCCTTTAATCGGCTCACTTATTTCGCCTGCACCGGTCACGATGCGAAGTGTACCTTCTTTTTCAGTGATCAAAAACCTCCCATCAGGTAATAAACCAATTCCCCAGGGACGTTTTAACGACTCGGTGATAACCGTTGCTTCATAGGGGGTAGAAGTTCTAACACCCGGTGCTCGCGTCTGTCCTTCAAATGCTGGGGGATAATCGGTATTAGGATCCTTTGTTTCCACAGGCGCATAAGTGGAGTCTTGTTTAGCGGCTGCTGAATCGGTTGTTGACGCTGTTCCGCAAGACATCACAGCCCAGGCAAAAGCAGGCAGTGCAAGCCAAATTGTTTTTTTCATTTCTGGTGTTTTAAGTTACTTTTTGAATAAGGTCCTGTATGATCAATTATTTTAAATCCATACTCGGTTTTACTTCTATCGCCAAATCGGGCCTGAAAGTTAAGAATTTCAACTTAAAATAGATGGATTCTCAGTTAAACTTGTATAAACGATAGCCCTCTAACACCCTTTTTTTTAGATAGGTCTCCCGATTCTTACTACCCAAAATGCCTCAGATCGACTAGGTTAAGATAAGTTTTTCACCCAACTTGAGGATTCAGACTCAAAATTTAAAGAAAAAGATATTTTAAAAGTTTAAATTTGGACCATATCCTGAGGGATATTTTTTGACTCTTTGTTACAAGGAACATCAGTTTATTCGTTTTTTTTCCACATTATTTACATCTTAAAGGCATGAGGACTCGCGGCAAAATTATGGAAAGACACGCCCAAACATCCAGGATTCCGTGAAAGATTTATCAACCTTTGAAAAAAGGAAACAAACGGAATGAACACTACCCGATTACCTATCGTGTAATGACCGAGATCCAACCATTACCCCCGTATGCGACACCGTTACTCGCCATATTTTTCTTCCATACAGCTCATCGTCGACCTAATCGTTATTAACCTAGCATTTTTAGGTGCTTTATGGCTACGATTTACATGGATTGCCAAGGGAGTATTACCCGTTTCCCAGCTGCATTATACCATTTTCTTATTGGTATATAACCTGACCTGGATTTTTCTCGTGCTGATATTTAAGCCGTATAATTATGCACGGCACAATGTGAATTTAAACACGCTATTATCTAAGTTTTTTAAAATTACCCTCATCCACCTTACGGTCGTAATCGCCTTTTGGGTTTTCGTAAAGGGGTATTATTATTCGCGTGGTCATCTCATTCTATCAACCGGGATCATGATAGTCCTGGGGGTATCGTGGCGTGTCCTCGCAACCTACTTTATCAAACAGTATCGTCTCCTGGGGTATAACAAACGGAATTATATTATCATAGGTTATGGAGAGCTCTCCGAAACGATCAAAAACTACTACGATTTAAACCCGGAAATCGGATACGTTTTCAAAGGATATTTTGACCAAAAGGCTGTAGGCAATAATATTTATCCTTTTTCAGAGGACATGACCGGTTTGGAAGAGTTCATTATGGACGAACAAATTGACCATATTTACTTATGTCAGCCTTATTTGACAAACGAAACCATACAAGCGTTAATACAACTCGGCGAAAAACATAAATTAAAAGTGATGATTCAAATCGACTTTAGAGGTTTTTTAACCAATGAGGCCACCATTGAATATCACGACTACTTGCCGTTGATCAACGTCGCCACCAAGGCATTCTCAAACGTCCGGAACGAGGTATTGAAGCGTGCATTTGATTTAACGTTTTCCTTGTTGGTGATCATCATCGGCGCTCCCGTATTTATTATCATTGCTATTCTCGTAAAACTGACATCGAAGGGTCCTGTTTTTTTTATCCAAGAACGCTCGGGTCGATGGGGAAAACCTTTTAAAATCATCAAATTCAGGAGCATGGTTCCGGATTCCGACAAAATCGCGGAACGTCATTCCAAGGGTGACAACGACCAACGGATTACCAAATTCGGTCGTTTCTTACGAAAAACCCGCTTGGACGAACTACCCCAATTTTTCAATGTTATAGCCGGAGATATGTCCATTGTGGGTCCGCGCCCGCTAGCCCGATATGACGTCGATATGCTCATGAAAGAGTCCCCTACCAAATTTAAAAGGGTCCTTACCATTAAACCGGGCATTACCTCCATCGGCCAGGTGAAAGTGGGTTACACCGATAGCCCTGAAGAATCCGTAAAGAGACTTAATTATGACCTTCTTTACGTGGACAACCCAAGCTTGAAAACCGATCTCTGGCTCATTGCACGCACGATTCTGGTTGTTCTTCAGCGAAAGGGACGTTAAACACGCCATTCTTTGAATAGCAACCGAGGTAATCGCATAGAAGGATTGTGAAACATATCCTTTATTTTTGTGAGGTTTTGAAATAAGCGTTCATTTGAATTATACACTGTATGTCTGAAAAAATTAAGTGGGAGACCCTCAAATCCTACGAGGATATCCTTTTTCAATTCCACGAAGGGATCGCTAGAATCAGTATCAATCGCCCACATAAACATAATGCGTTTACTCCCAATACCGTAAAGGAGATGATCGATGCCATGCACATTTGTCGGGAGGACATGCGTATTCAGGTGATCATTCTGACCGGAGAGGGTGGCAAAGCTTTTTGTTCGGGAGGCGATCAATCGGTTCGTGGTCACGGGGGTTACGTGGGTACGGATGAAGTACCTCGATTGAATGTCCTGGATTTGCAAAAGATGATCAGATCCATTCCGAAGGTGGTAATAGCAAGTGTGGCTGGCTGGGCGATTGGAGGAGGTCATGTATTGCATGTGGTTTGCGACCTAACGATTGCCGCTGAAAATGCAAGATTTGGGCAAACTGGTCCGAAAGTCGGTAGTTTTGATGGTGGCTTTGGAGCATCGTACCTAGCCCGCATTGTTGGACAGAAAAAAGCCCGGGAAATATGGTTTTTGTGTGATCAGTACGACGCCCAGGAAGCATTGGCAATGGGTTTGGTCAACAAAGTTGTTCCGTTGGACGAACTGGAAGCGGAAACCGTACGTTGGTGCAAAAAAATTCAGGAAAAGAGTCCGCTAGCCGTACGTTTACTTAAGAGTGCCTTCAATGCTGAACTTGACGGTCAGGCCGGAATTCAAGAATTAGCCGGGAATGCCACCTTACTTTACTATTTAAGCGATGAAGCAAAGGAAGGCTTCAACTCATTTTTGGAGAAACGTAAGCCTGATTTCGATAAATTCCCCAAATTCCCTTAATCGGATTTTAGCTGGCTAGTCTGGCGAACCGTAGTAGTTTTATTCACCAAGTTTCAAATGCTATGAATTATTGGCTTGTTAAGTCTGAACCTTTTAAGTATTCATGGGATCATTTCGTTGCTGAGAAGACGGCTGTTTGGGATGGGGTTCGAAATTTTGCAGCGAGAAACAATCTGAAAGCAATGAAAGAGGGCGACCTCGTCCTTTTTTATCACAGTAACGAAGGAAAAGAGGTGGTGGGAATGGCAAAAGTTACCAAGGAATTTTACCAAGACCCTACAACCGACGACCCCAGGTGGGTTGTGGTGGAGTTGCAGCCGGTCGAAAAATTCCCTAAGACCGTTACACTTGCACAGATTAAGGCCGAACCGCAACTACAACATATCCCTTTGGTAACCCAGTCTAGACTTTCGGTTCAACCCTTGGGTCGGAAAGAATTTGACCTAATTGTCCGTATGGCACATGAATAAATGGTTTAAAAATAGCTTGCTCTTAACCATGGCTGTCTTTTGGAGCTGCATGGCAGTAACCGGCCAGGATAAAAACAGGGTCGAACTACCTATTCCTGCCGAGAGTGACGGCTATCACGTGGTTCCCTTGGGTGAAAAAGGGGTGGCTTTGATTTCGAAACCGGCCAAGCGCAAATACCGTATTCAAAAATTCAATACAGATTTGGAGGAAGAATGGAGTACCGAAGGGAATATCCATTCCAATCTAGAGTATGTCGCTTCAGCCTACGACGGGAATTCTATTTTTCTATTATTCAATCGCTATCGGAGTTCGGAGTATCAAGTCGTTAAGGTCAATGCCGGACCTGGGTTTGTGGAAAATTTTGTCTTTCAAACCATTGACCGGTTTTTGATTACCGACTTCAAAACCTTGGGTTATTCCGCGTTTATGGCGGGCACGATCCGGGACGAACCGGTATTGTTATTTAGTGATTTACAAACGGGGAAATCTAAGATTCTGCCTATTTCTACAAAGGGAGTGTTGTCCATACAGTCGGTAGAAGTCGATATTGAACACCAATTAATGCACATTAGCCTGGTCGTTAAAAACGGGCGATCGATCCGTATCGTGGCACGTTCCTACAATGAGTTCGGTGAACTCATAGCAGAAGTAGGCGCCATGCCCAAGGAAGAGTATTCACTCTTAAATGGTAGAATCCAGCATCTGAATGAAAGTGAAATCCTGCTGATTGGTACCTATGGGTACAGCAATCGGCAAAGCTCTAGTTCTTCAACCTCACAGGGGTTATATATCTCTAAGTTTTTTAATGGGGAAGAGCAATTTACGGAATACCATTCCTTCACGGACTTCACACACTTCTTCGATTTTCTGAGTGGTCGTCAATTGGAAAAAATGGAACGCAGAATTCAAAAGAAGAAGGATGAAGGGGAAGATTTGAAACTTAATTACCGCCTTTTAGTCCACGATATCATACCTACTGATAACCATTACCTGGTGGTAGCAGAAGTATTCTATCCCGAATATAAATACAACAACAATTTATATGGCATGCGTAGCTATTGGGGAAACCCTTGGCTATTCGGTTCAGCTTTTGGCTATGGCTTGTATAATCCCTATTTTTTCAATCCCTATTACGGAATGGGGGGATATTATGGTAGCGGTAACCGAGTGCTCGACGGCTTTGTTTATACCCACGCCATTGTTGCCGGAATTGACCTATCGGGGCGACTTTTATGGGACAATAGCATAGTCTTCGATAATGTTAAAAGCAACGAATTGAGGGAAAAAGTGACCGTCACCCAAAATCCGAACGGCGAGATCCAAATCGTTTATGGCAATAAAGGTACTGTATGGACGAAGGTAGTCAAAGAAGATAAGGTAGTTCAAGAACCGCGTAGTATCGAATTGCCAACTGAATTGGAAGGAGATAAAGTCAGAAGTCGCTCTTCAGAGGAAGTATGTCATTGGTTTGGCCCCTATTATCTGGCATGGGGGCAACAACGGATTGCCAATCCCCATTCGGGCGATGTTGCAACCCGAGGTAGGCGGAACGTCTTTTATCTCAGTAAAATCCATTTTCAATAAGTCTTATTTTCGTGCAACTCATTACGCCTAAAACGCTCACGGATTACGAACTCATTGATACGGGCGGGTTCGAAAAATTAGAACGCTATGGGCAATATATCTTAACGCGCCCTGAACCGCAGGCTGTTTGGGATAAGAGTCTTTCCGAGGAGGAATGGTCAGAACTCTCGAATGCAGTTTTTAAACGGGATCGTAACTCCGACGAAAAGGGGATGTGGACTACGAAACAGGGAATGCCCGACCATTGGGCCTTTCATTACCGCTCCGAACAATTAAACCTCAAGAGCAAACTGGCACTTTCAGCCTTTAAACATGTCGGTTTATTTCCGGAACAAGCTGTTAATTGGGAATACATCGCTGAAAAATTGGGGGCTATGTCTACTCCTCAACCTACCGTACTCAATTTATTTGCTTACACCGGATTAGCCTCACTGGCGGCTCGCCAAAAAGGGGCCGATGTTACCCACGTCGATTCCGTTAAACCGGTCATTAGTTGGGCACGGTCAAACATGGAGATGTCAGGACTGGATAATGTTCGGTGGGTAGTGGAAGATGCACTCAAATTTGTAAAAAGGGAAGTACGAAGAGGCAAAAAATACAATGGTATCATCCTCGACCCCCCTGCATATGGAAGAGGGCCTGCGGGAGAAAAATGGCTCCTCGAAGCGCATATAAACGAACTGCTCCAGCATGCTGTACAATTACTCGCAGAAAAAGACTTTTTCCTCATTATAAATCTCTACTCCCTAGGATTTTCCGTTATGATACTAGAGAACCTTTTCAAGATGCATTA
>JBAYRB010000099.1:0-7913 GCA_041676905.1 Spirosomataceae bacterium | reverse complement strand
AGTGACCATCCTATGCGGATAGGGGAAAGTTACGAAAAAAAGAAATTATATAGGCTTTAGGATACGGTATATTTAATATCCACGCTTTTTCACCGAAGCCCCTTATTTTCCGTTATTTTTGCCGTTACTAAATAGGTTCACTTTTACTTATGCAATTGGAACAAGTTATCATCAAAGAAGTAGAAAAGGCATTAGCGGCTTGCTTTGAACTCGAAAATCAAGAAGTTACGCTGCAGCCCACCCGTAAAGAATTCGAAGGATCTTACACTTTTGTCACCTTCCCCTATACCAAAACGCTGAGGAAATCCCCCGATCAGATCGCAGCTACCTTAGGGGAGTATTTAGTTCAACATAGTGAGCACATTGCCGCTTTTAACGTAATCAAGGGGTTTCTGAATCTCAGCATAGCCGATGACACCTGGACCGAACTCGTAGGTGTTATTCATAGTAATCCTCATTACGGCGAATTCCCTACCAACCCCGACAAGGTTCTTATTGAATTTTCATCGCCCAATACCAATAAACCCCTACACTTGGGTCATCTCCGCAATAATTTCCTGGGCGATTCCGTTGCCAGGATTCTTACGGCCTATGGTAACGAAGTTACTAAAGTATGTTTGGTGAATGATCGAGGCATACATATATGCAAATCCATGCTTGCTTACCGAGAACTCGGAAATGGAGAAACCCCCGAGTCCTCCGGCTTGAAGGGAGATCATTTCGCAGGTAAATACTATGTGGAGTTCGACAAAGTCTATAAACAGCAGATCAATGAGTTAATTGCGCAGGGGCAAACACCGGAGGAAGCCGCAAAAAATGCTCCATGGATTCTTGAAGCCCAAAAAATGTTGGTAGACTGGGAAAAGGGTGATCCAGAAACGGTAGCCCTGTGGAAAAAAATGAATCAGTGGGTTTACGAAGGATTCGATGCTACTTACGAACACATCGGAATTTCCTTCGATAAAACCTATTACGAATCGGACACTTACCTTTTAGGAAAAGACCTAGTAGAAGAAGGATTAGAAAAAGGTGTTTTTTTCAAGAAAGAAGATGGCTCCGTATGGATTGATCTTACCGACGAGGGTTTGGACCATAAATTAGTTTTGCGGTCAAATGGGACATCGGTATATATCACCCAAGATATTGGCACAACTGAGCTCAAGTTTAGAGAGTACGGTACCGATCGTATGATCTGGGTGGTGGGTAATGAACAAGATTATCATTTCGAAGTACTATTTGCTATTCTGAAAAGGCTCGGTAAAAGCTACGCAGCAGGATGCTATCATTTAAGTTACGGCATGGTGGACCTCCCCTCGGGCAAAATGAAATCGAGAGAAGGAACTGTGGTCGATGCCGATGAGTTGGTTGCCAAAATGGAACAAACCGCCAAATCCCGGACTACCGACTTGGGTAAGATCGAAGATTTTAGCGATCGGGAACTTGCGCATTTATACCGTATGTTGGCTCTTGGGGCATTGAAGTATTTCCTTTTAAAAGTTGACCCCAAGAAAAGGATGCTGTTTAACCCGGAGGAATCCATCGATTTTCAAGGCAATACAGGTCCATTTATCCAATATACCCATGCCCGTATTCAATCTATTTTGAGACGCGCCGCTGACAATGGAATTAAGGGCACAATTCCTCAGAAGGGCTATACCCTACTCCCTGCGGAAAGGGAAATTATCAATTTGCTCGGTCAATACCCCGGTAAAATTGCCGACGCAGCGGAGCAATTTGCCCCCTCGCTCATTTCGAATTACGCTTATGATTTGGCAAAAGCCTATAATCAATTCTACGCCGAAGTTTCTATCTTTTCGGACCCTGATCCTCAGGCTGTTGCATTTAGGATTGCACTTTCGGAGTGTGCTGCCAGAACCATTAAGCATGCTTTTGCGTTGCTGGGTATAGAAGTTCCGGACAGAATGTAACTCTCAATGGGAAAATTGTTAAATTTATACTTTCTCTCATAGTTGTTTCGTGTCCTAAACGACCCAGAAAATGGAATTTATTAAAATTGTATTACTCATGTTTGGAAGTTTGATCAGTGGCTTCTTCGCCGACAAGTCAGACAAGAACGCAATTACGCCTAACGATTCCCCCAAGGGGTCGTTATACGAATTCAAAATGGTCCCACTGGACGGGGGTGAACCCATCGATTTGTCGATTTATAAAGGTAAAAAAGTAGTTATTCTCAATACGGCATCCAAGTGTGGTTATACCAAACAATATGCCGACTGGGAAGCATTTTACCGGCAGCATGGTGATAAAATCGTAGTACTTGGCTTCCCCGCCAATAACTTTGGTGGTCAAGAACCTGGAACCAACGAAGAAATCGCTGAGTTCTGTCAAAAAAATTACGGGGTTACCTTTCCTATGTTCGAAAAAATCGATGTCGTAGGGGAGAACCAACATCCATTATATCGTTGGCTTTCAAACAAGTCCTTAAATGGGTTTAACGATAGAGCGCCCAGTTGGAATTTTTGCAAATATGTAGTCAATGAAAAAGGGCAGTTAACCCATTTCTTCGCTTCTAAAATAAAGCCAGACGACCCCGATTTTAGGGAAGCTGTCGGTTTAAATTAAGCGCTAGGTTCACCGTCGATATACATGAATCATTGGATTGCTGCAGCCCGTTTAAGAACACTACCGTTGGCTTTGGCATGCATAATCATGGGCTGTTTCCTAGCCGCCGCGAAAGGAAGCTTTAACTGGGCAGTCGGTTTTCTAAGTATTTTAACCACCTTATTGCTCCAAATTCTCTCCAATTTTGCCAATGACTATGGCGACAGTTTCCATGGCAAAGACACGGACCTGCGCCAAGGTCCCAAAAGAACGGTGCAACAGGGCATAATTACCCTGAACCAAATGCGAAAGGCCATTGTCTTTTTTTCGATACTGTCCTTATTATCAGGCTGTACACTCTTATATATTGCCCTTCGCGATGCCCCGCCTATTACCTATATAAGTTTCTTTGGATTGGGCTTGCTAGCTATTCTTGCAGCCATCACCTACACTGCCGGTAAGAAGCCTTATGGCTATATCGGCCTGGGAGATCTTTCCGTCTTCCTGTTCTTTGGCTGGGTAGGTGTTTTAGGAAGTTATTACCTACATACACTTACTTGGGACTGGTTATTGCTATTACCGGCTACGAGTTGTGGGTTACTGGCTGTGGCGGTATTGAATATCAACAATATAAGGGACATTGAGTCGGATAAGTTAACGGGGAAAAACTCGATCCCGGTCCGCATAGGTCGAGAACAAGCTGTTTTCTATCACTGGAGTATACTCACTCTCGCCATGCTATCCGCCCTTATTTACGCTATGCTAAACCATTCTTCTGGGCTTGGGTACCTTTTTTTATTGAGTTACCCATTGATCCTTTGGAATGGTTGGGCGGTCAAACACAAGGTCAATCCAAAAGAATTAGACCCCTTTCTGAAACAAATGGCCTTATCGACCTTACTTTTCGTGGTACTCTTTGGGATTGGAACACTTTTATAAACACTATTTTCAACCATAATGACGCCTTACTGTACGCCTTACGAGGCAGCTCCCTCGCCTTGTTTTATCCTGGAGGAAACCCTCTTACGTAAAAATCTGGAACTGATTCGCTCGGTTCAAGATGCTTCTGGGGGCCAAATTATTTTAGCACTCAAAGGGTTTTCCATGTACAGTGCATTTCCAATCGTAAAAGAATACCTGCAAGGAGCTACAGCAAGTTCATTGAACGAAATAAAATTGATCAATGACTATTTAGGTGTAAAAGCCCATACCTATATTCCCGCCTATCTGCCTTCCGAATTTCGGGAGGTAATGGAGCGAAGCAGCCATATCACCTTTAATTCCTTAAACCAATGGGAGAGGTACAAAAATGAGGTTTTCGAATACAATCGAAATCATCCGGACAGTGTGATTTCTTGTGGAATACGCGTAAATCCTCAATATTCGGAAGTAAGTGTAGATATGTATAATCCCTGTGTGCCCGGCTCGCGTTTGGGAGTAACCCGAGATCAATTAGGCGAACATTTACCAGAGGGCATTGAAGGAATCCATTTCCACACACTTTGTGAGAACGACTCCCATACCCTTTCTCGAACACTCGACGCCCTGGAAAGTCGATTTGGTGACTTACTCCATCAGGCCAAATGGCTCAACATGGGTGGAGGACACTTAATGACCCGAAAAGGTTATGATATCGATCTTCTGATTGAGCTAATTCAAAACATTAGGGAAAAATATAACCTTCAAGTAATTCTTGAACCAGGCTCAGCAATCGCCTGGCAGACCGGTGTTTTAATTGCTACTGTTTTGGATATTATCGATAGCCAGGGTATTCAAGTAGCAGTGTTGGATACGTCCTTTGCGGCTCACATGCCCGATACGCTGGAAATGCCTTACAAACCCTCCATCCGCGGTGCTTATCATGAACCGAACGACCAATTACCCACCTATCGACTAGGCGGAATGACCTGTCTGGCCGGTGATTTTATGGGCGACTATTCGTTTGATAAACCGTTGCAAATCGGGAATCGCCTGGTCTTTGAAGATATGATCCATTATACCATGGTAAAAACAACGACGTTTAACGGGGTCAACCTACCCTCCATCGGTATTTTGGAAAGCAACGGACAATTTCGACTCGTTAAATCGTTTGGTTATGAGAGCTTCAAAGACCGCCTGTCGTAGGGAAAGACTAAACTTCCGTAAAACCGGAAATGATTTCCTTTGAAGTAACGGAATACTGTCCGAACATTTCCAATTGAAGAATGGCATTTTGAGTCTGGGCTAAGGTTGCTTGGCTCTCCGATGACTCCATTCCCGTTGTACAATCCCTCACTAACAATACTTGGTAGCCTCGTTTACTCATTTCAATGGTGGCGTAATCGCGACTAAGTATGCAGGCATTCGTATTGAAACCAGCGAAAAAAAGGAATAAGATGCCTTTCGATTTGCAGTATTGATGTAGCTGATGCCCTGTTGCGATGACCACTTCCCCTTTGATGGGCTCCACTTTAGGATGAATTCTTAAGGGTGGCAGACGCTGACGTTCTTCTTCCCGGGGTTCTACCGGCCGGCGATATTGGCTATATTCACCGCTCAAATTTCGAAATTCCCGGGGCGGCCAATCGTCAGCAGGCGGTCTAGGTGGCTCGGGGATATTCACGTAATTCGGATGTATGCGCGCGGCCTCCGGAGCCGGTGCATGGATCACTTCCAACCCTTGGGAGCGGCAAGCCTTCATCAACGGTAGCAGATTTTCGTCGATAATTTTTTCAGCCCGCTCTTCGGGTTCTCTGATATAATGGCGTTGCCAAACATCGACCAACACCAACGCACATTGCGAAATTGGTAGCTTCCAATCAAGGGTAGCATGACCTGTATTGAGTTCCGTCCATTCCTGACCCACGTCCACATGCCAACGGTAGTAACGGGGTTTAATTTGTAAATAACCTTTTTTAAACGCATCGCCTTGCCCGGCGCTGGAAATCACCCAATCTGCGTTCAGAAGCCCAACAAGCCCCAAGGCACTATTCGTTTTAATAAACGTTCGACGATTAAGGGTTTTCATGGTTATCGTTTGAGTTACCTAGTAGATTTATAGCCTATCCCCGGTGACCATTTTCATTACCTTCGGAAACCAAAAGGTAAACTGCTGAGGATTTGCTTCTAATTCTTCTATTAAGTTCGCAGGTCGGACCCATTTGAAATCGGCTACTTCATTCGGATTCGGATCGACCGGTCCGTCGTATACCCCGGTAAATACATGATCTATTTCATGCTCCGCAAGATCGGTCTCAAATTGCACTTTATAATAGAATTTCCCAGCATAATCGAGATGACTATCAATGCGCATTTCTTCGAATAATCGCTGTTTTGCCGATTCCAACGTTTCCTCACCGGGTTGTGGATGGCTGCAACAGGAGTTCGACCACAATCCTGGCGAATGATATTTATCTTGCGCTCTTTTTTGCAGTAGAATTTCGCCTTGCGAATTGGTGATCCACACCGAAAAGGCACGATGTAAAAGTCCTTTTTTATGGGCTTCCTTTTTAGAAGCTTTTCCTGTAACCCGGTCGTGCTGGTCGACCAGAATAACTTCGTCTCTCATTGTAGAAAAATTCACCCATTCCTGTGTTTACCGTGAACACCGTTGAATGTTGATTGATAGTATAATAAACGCTACCCGATCATGAGGTACTCACAACCGGGTAGATATAATAAAATTTTGCTTGTCAATTAACTTAGAAGTCGTATCCTAACGTCAGATATGGGATCGGCTTTTTTACGATCGAATTGTCCACGCCCCAGGCATAATCGAATTTAGCATAGATCCCGAATACCACAGTACGCACTCCTAGCCCATAACCCCAGATATAGGGATTACGGAAATTGACGACAGTTGCACGGAACGGTAAACCATTCCCTCCGATGATATCGGTATTCAAGCTATTCTCCTGACTAAAGGGTCCTTTACCTGTCCAGGCTGTTCCGATATCGGTAAATCCAGTAAACTGCAGATTTCGCAGGAAATTAGACGTGATCGGACCGCGATAAAGATATTTTACCAGCGGGATACGAAGCTCGGCATTTGCCAACATATAGGTGACTCCGCTAAGGCGATTCAATTGGAAGCCACGTAAATTGGTAGCGAATTCAGTGAAGAAAATGTCCCTATGGTCGACATTTTCATTAAAGTCTACAGGAACACGTGAACTTACCCAGTTTTCCATCCCCCCCATCATACTTTTCTTAGGGGCTTTACCTCCGGAATGACTACCTGCTATTCGAACGGCAAGGATAAGGTCGCGATGCAATTTTTGATACCTCCGAAAATCCAAACTGACCCGATAAAAACTCTCTGAGATATCCGAAAGTCCTAAGTGATTTTCATATCGGATTTTCAGTTTATTGCCTTCTGTCATATTTACCCCATACACCTCCGAATTATCAAATACCAGTTCCGATTTAAAACCTAAATAATGTGACGAAACAATCGGTGTTGCCATGGCTGTCCGAATGAGGTAGGTGGACGTATAGGTTGGGGAAAAACTAAACCGACTGGTTCGTGTAAAGGGATACGACGCGGTCAGTGTTAGTTGATTGAAACGATATTTTTGCGGACTGTTACTAGCCGGTGTGACATACAAATTACTCCGATCGTAACGAATACCATAATCGAGCCGATATTTGTTGAGATTGTATTCCAGAAATAGATCGTAGGTTTTAAAGAAACCCTGTCCCATACTGAGGAAACCGCCAGCTTTGATGACATTATCTTCCAATAGGTCATTCATTGAAACGGATTGTCGATATCCAAAACCACGGATTGCGTCCCATGCCCATTCCGATTTGGCATCGTTCGCAATAAATAGCCCTTTATAGGGGAAAGGTCCATTAACACTGATACTTTCTCTTTTTCGGATTCGCGGTGTTGCGATCGGTACACGTCCTCCCGAAATACGACTCGTAGAGCTACTCCCTATGGTTTGGATAACATCCTCATCAAAAACGTAGTTGTCTGTATCGACTTCGCCCGGTCTTAATACCAGCGTTTGGGGGGTGGTGACCACTTCTTCCTGCTTTTCAGGAACACTATCTGTCTTAACCTCAGCCGTTTGTTTTTCAAGTGCTGGAGCCGGATTTAAGGACGTATTGCCCGGCATTCCCTTTCGGAAACTAGGCGTCTCTGCCATACTGCCCGGAGTGAAATTCTTATGATAGACGATTCTACCTTCACCTTTTTCAAGTTTCACATATGCCAAACCTCCACTTCCCCCCTTGCTAATGACAGGATTTTTGAGTCCGTGAATCAAATTTGAGTTCTGGGTGATATTCTTATTGTTGTAATTATATCGGTAGAGATTGGTTACCCCTTTCAAATCCGAAAGGAAATACAGATCGTTTTCAGTACT
>JBAYRB010000098.1:0-7930 GCA_041676905.1 Spirosomataceae bacterium | reverse complement strand
GTGCCTCTACCGTAACAAACTCCCCGTCCATTCGCCTGAAGCGAAGTGACCAAGCATGGAGGGCTACCCTTTGCATAATGGGTAACTCGTCGGTGTTTTTTTTGAGGTTAAAGTTTCTTTTGAGCTCCGATAAGTAAACCGGCTTGCCCCCATATTGCTCGTCATTGACAATGGGCGCTTTTAAGCAGGATAGGTGTATACGGATTTGATGCATACGTCCGGTAATGGGAATACACTCGACTAGGGTATAGCCTCGGTAGGTTTTCAAGCTATTGAAAATGGTTTCAGCCGGTTTCCCTTTCACTCGATCTATTTTTACGGCCGTACCATTTTTTAAGGGGTGTATGGGTAAGTAAACGGAAATACTATCAAAATCATGAACACCTACCGAAACAGCATGATAGCGCTTGGTGACTTCACGATTTTCGAATTACATCGCTAGGTGACGGTAGGCTGCCGATGATTTGGCAAAGGCCAGAGCACCAGAGGTTTCCTTATCTAGACGGTGGGCGGCTTGTAAATTAGAATCGTATTCTTTGGCATAACGCAAAAGGCTCCGATTCCGATCTGCCGTTCTTTCATCTAAGGTAGCTATCCCAGGGGGTTTACTTACAACTAGAAAATCATCATCGTTATAAAGGATCAGATCTTCAAAATTCAATTTCATCGCTTTCAAAATCAATTACACCGCTTTTTGTCTGCAAATAGAACAATTTGGAATTAAATACATAAATTGCACTGCTTATTTCTTAGCAAGAAGCGGTAAAACCCGTGAGATATTCATGAAATATAAGCTAGATTCGCTACGTTTACCATCGATTCGCCCAACAAGCAAATTTTATATTTTTTGGTCATTCCTTATTTTTGAAACGGTTAATCCGTTGCTATCGTTCGGGCAAGATAAAATAACGTGGTCCATTACAGCCGAACTTGGAACCTCCCTCAATAAGACGCACGACGACACGTTGGTCCAACAAGGGTTACTGTTACCCGTTTTCGGGGTGAGTGTTGGAATGCAACGCATACTCAGCCACGGGGTTAATCTTCAATTAGCGCTGGGTTACCGAAACCGTGGCGGATTAGCAAAGGTGGATGCCGTCATCGATCCTGTTTCAGGCAAAACCATGGGCGAGTATAAAATCAGCTCACGGGATCATTTTCTTTCCAATGACATCGCACTACGGTTCAAAAGTCGCTATTGGAAGCTTTTCGATCATATCCCCTATTTCACGATGGGTATTCGGAACGATATATACGTGTTGACGAATAGTCGCACCCTAAAAGATGAGATAGCTTTAGAAGAAAAAGGCATGTCCTGGTACCGTAGTAGGCATTTCAGACCCTACGTGGTCGGATTAGTAGGGGGTATGGGATTGCAGCGTAATAAATGGGGATTTGGCTTAGAATATTATCATCAGGTACTCGGGGCTTATTTGATTCCTTCCACCGTTCGCTCCAACTATTCACAGTTGTTCAGTCAGTCGCTTACGCTCACTGCTAACTACAGTTTCTAAATCTTAGAGGCGTAAATTGCTATTTTTTAGTTGTGCGCCTGTACCCGGTACGTCCTGGTATATAAATCGCCCGCTATTATCGAATGCCACGCCTGTCGCCGGATCCTCAGCCAAAAGCAATTGGCCGTCCATGTCCACATAATCGAGTAAGGGCAATAAGTGTCCGATAGCCGCAATTCCGACACTGCTTTCTGTCATACATCCAACCATGGTTTTCAGCCCAGCCTGTTTGGCCATATCGATCATGCGACGGGCTGGTGTAAGGCCTCCGCATTTGGTAAGTTTGATATTGACACCGTGGAATAACCCAATGCATTGTCCAACGTCCGATTCAACAATGCAGCTTTCGTCGGCAATAACTGGAAGTGCCGAATTTTCGAAAACCTTTTTCATTCCTTTCCTGTCGTTTGCGGGCAACGGTTGTTCGATAAATTCCACCCCTAAATCTTTCAACTCCTTACTGTATTCGATGGTCTGATCTGCACCCCAGGCACAATTGGCATCAATTCGGAAAGGAGCTGCGGTATGTTTCCGTAGTTCTTCAACAATTTTCAAATCATGATCTGTACCCAGCTTTATCTTGTAAAGAGGCCAGGGGAATTCCTTTAACTTTTCGACCATCTTATCCACTGTATCGATACCGATGGTATAGTTGGTGGGTGGTATCGAATCAGTCTGCAAGCCCCAGAACGCATACAGTGGCTTTCTGGCACGGCGCGCCGTTAAATCATGGGCTGCGACATCCAATGCACACTGGGCAAACGGATTGTTTCCCAATACGGGATGGGTTAATTCCCAAAGTTGTTCAGCACTCGTCCATGGTTTGTTTTCAACCCAATCTTTCACCCTATTGAGGTCATCAATCATGGACTCCATTTGTACCTGATAATAGCGACTCGTAGTAGCCTCGCCAAAACCGGAATTCCCCTCTTCATCTCTCAATTCAACGATTAATGTGGGTTGAATATCGCGAGAATCGTGAGCGATCGTAAACGTATGTTTTAGGGGAAGATCAAAAGGGTGGTAAATCAGCTGCATTTTCTATTCGAAATTAATTCCGCATATCAAGTCCCCAGTTAAGCTTACTTCGGAGGGTATCGAAAAAATTCTCGTCCTGCATTTTAATTAAACGGGCTACGAAGTTAGCCTTCCGAACGGTCAGCCTTGTCGAGACGTCTACTATACCCGATCTTGAATCGAGCGATAGTAGGAAATTATTACTACGGCTGTTGACTTCCAGCGTTAAAACAGCACTATCTTCTACTACCAACGGTCGTACATTGAGATTATGGGGGCTGACCGGGGTTACGATAAGGTTTTTGGAGTTGGGTACCAATACCGGTCCGCCACAACTCAGCGAATAGCCGGTAGAGCCGGTAGGTGTAGAAACAATCAGTCCGTCGGCCCAGTAGGAATTCAGAAACTGTCCGTTCAGATACGAATGGACTGTTATCATCGAGGACGTTTCCGTTTTGGTAATGGCAATGTCGTTCAACGCAAAGTTCACCCCATTAAATATATCCTTTTGATTGGCTTCGGCTTCTAAAATAGTACGAGTTTCTATTCGGTAGTTGCCACTTTCCAAGGCTTTGATCATGTCGCGAATCCGCTCCGGTGCTACGGTCGCCAAAAACCCAAGCCGGCCTACATTGACCCCGATTACCGGTATTTGCTTGGGCCCCACCATGGCGATTGTTTCCAGGAGCGTGCCATCTCCCCCCAGGCTAACAACCAGTTTAGCACCTTCGAGGGCACGATGATCTTCTAAAATTTGATGGTTTTCGAACGCTACTCCGGAATAACGTAGGGTTTTATCAAAATCAGGCGTGATCAGGACGTTAATTTTACGCGCTGATAACTCCTCAAATAAATCCTGGATGTAGGGCTTGGCGGTTTCCGCAAAGGGCTTTCCGTGAATGATAATCTTCATGAATCAGGTAGCAAGGTAACGCATCAACATATCCAGACGTTCCTGGTCTACACTGGCAATGGGTTCATTGGCGTGAACCTCGCTGATGATATATCCAAACCTCTCAAAAGAAGCTACGATATGACTAACATCCACCTGATTAAACTTAAGGGTTAAATAGTTTTCGCCTTTATCGTCATAATGATAATCGGCTGTATAGTGACTTACCAATATTTTAGCCCCGTTCGATTCGGCTATTCGGCTGATTTCACTGAGGGAATAATCCCGAGGTTTTATTTTCAATACAATAATTGCTCCTCTTTCGCCGGTTTCCATAAACTCGGCATATTTGATCAACAGTTCATTGACAACGATTACCCCTGTATAAACCCCCGATCGATTCAAAACGGGTAAGATTTCCAATTCGTGCTTAATAGCCACACTTACCAGCTCGAGTATATGCTGGTCCTCAAAGACAAATACTTGAGGATGTTCATACTGGATCTCAGAAATGGGTAGTTGGGATTGGGCAGGATCAGACATCATTCCAACCGACACCAATCCCAGGTACCTTTCGTCTTCAACGACAGGCAATTGAGAAATTTCGTTATCCGCCATCCATTCCAAGACCTCTGCTACCTGGTAGGAGTTCTTCAATGCCGGCAATGTTTGGTCAATTAAAACTGATGCGATCATATGCCGTTCCTTTATTCAGTAGGAAAGCTATGAAAAAACCGGCAACGGGTCAACTGTCCGACGTGATGTTTTTTCGATTTCCTCTGAGTTTACATTTGAGCTTTTTCCATTTGCTCTTGTTTTTGCAGCCATGCCCGTAAAATATTGTTAAACTCTTCGGGATGCTCCATCATCGGTGCATGGGCGCATTTATCTATAAATTTCAGTTCCGAATTTTCAATCAATTTCTGGAATTCCTCGCCTACATGGGGAGGGGTAATCGGATCATTCAAACCCCAAACCAGCAGGGTCGGTATTTTAATCTTGTGTAATTCCTTTGCTAGATTGTGTCGTTGAGCTGACTTCGCAATCCCGACAATACTCATACATTTCGGTATGCTGTTGGTCACCTCGAAAACTTCATCGATCAGCTCTTTCGTAGCTACTTTGGGATCATAAAAGGTGTATGCTACCCGTTCGGCTATGTATTCGCGGTTTCCTCTTTTAGGATAGGAACCTCCCATCCCATTTTCAAATAAACCAGAGCTACCTGTTAATACCAGTCGCTTTACATTATCCTGGTGCTTGATTGTATATAATAAACCAATATGCCCCCCCAATGAGTTTCCTAACAGCGTGAAATTGCGTAAACCTTTAAATTCGATGAATTCTTCCAGAAAGCTCAATAGCGTATCCAGACTGGCTTTCCGAATCGGTAAGTCATAAATGGGTAATGTGGGTATGACGACCCTGTAATCTGAACGGAACCCTTCCACAACTCCTTGCCAATTACTCAAGGCTCCGAATAATCCATGAAGCAAAAGAAGCGTTTCGCCTTCACCCTCTTCGATATAGCTGAACTTTCCTTCCTTATGTATTTGATAGTCCATTTTAAAAAACTATGTTGATGCTGACCTACTCGGCTGCCACAAAGGTACGAACTTTAAATATTTATAATTTTGAAACTGTGCGATAATGTTGCTCCTCAACCCTACTTTTCCCTATCAAATTAAACCCCACCTCAATATATTGTCAATTTCTCATTACAAAACTAGATTTTTTTTTTTCGTTTCAGCAATTTTTTAATTTTAAATTATTCTCTCCAATCTTGTTAATTTTCTATTATACCCAATGACACGATTTAATAATAACTTTCAGAAAGCCGGATAAAAACCTGAATGAATCCTAATAATAACTTTTTTGATACAAATATTGCCTTTTCCCGAGGTATTGGCGAACAAAGAGCCCTATTATTATCGAAGGAAATGGGGATTCATTCCTACCGAGACCTTTTACAATACTATCCCTATCGCTATGATGACCGAACGACTCTCCACGCCCTATCGAATCTGAGTCATGATACGGATACCATCTTGATTAAAGGTAAAATCCTAAATATGAAGCTGGAAGGTGAGGGCTCTAAAAAAAGGTTGACAGCCACTTTCTCAGATGGTAGCGGAGCCATGGAACTGGTTTGGTTCCGTTCTATTTCCTGGCATCAAAAAAACCTTCGTTACCAAATTGAATACCTGGTTTTTGGAAAACCTACTTATTTCAATGGCAAATGGAGCCTAACCCACCCCGACATCGCCCCCCTAATACCCGGGCAAAATCCGGTCTTTCGACTTACACCAGTATATTCTATTCCTGAAAAACTCAGAAAAAAGCATATTGATAGCCGGGTTATCTATAAAGCGGTAGAATATATTCTCGAAAAAGGTTATGCTTTAATTCCGGAAACACTCCCGGCTTCCTTGATAACGAAGTATCGGCTATTTCCAAAAAAAGACGCCATCTACCATATTCATCTGCCGGCAAATTCGGAATACCTGCACCAGGCAAAGCGTAGGTTGAAATTCGAAGAACTCTTCTACAATCAATTGCAGTTGATTAAAAACAAATTCTTTCATAAGAACAAACTGCCTGGAGCGGTATTTTCTGATTTTTCGTTGGTCCGTGAATTTTACCTTCATCATTTACCGTTTCAATTGACCGCAGCCCAGGTTCGGGTTTTGAAAGAGATTAAACAAGATTTGCAATCCGGAGTACAAATGAACCGCCTCCTACAGGGGGACGTTGGCTCTGGAAAAACCATCGTCGCCTTTATTGCAGCCCTTATGGCGGTGAGCAATCAGTTCCAAGTCTGCTTAATGGCGCCTACTGAAATTTTAGCGGAGCAACATTTCAAGAACTTCGAAAAACTGGCGGGAAAAATGGGCATTAAGGTCGGCATTTTAGTGGGTGCAACGCGAAAAAAACAGCGTGAAATCTTACACAAAGGCTTACGCGAAGGGGATATACACATCGTCATCGGAACACACGCATTGATTGAAGACGAAGTTCGGTTTAAGAATCTAGGCTTGTGTATCATCGATGAACAACACCGATTTGGGGTGGCACAAAGAGCTAAACTGCAAGAAAAAAGTGAAGGGTACAAACCCCATATCCTGGTGATGACCGCTACACCCATACCCCGAACCCTTGCCATGACCCTATACGGCGATTTGGATCAATCTGAAATTGACGAACTCCCTCCAGGTAGGAAACCGGTGGTGACTATCCATCGCAACGACAAACATCGTTCATCCGTTTTCGGATTCATCCGGGAGCAACTCAATGCCGGGCGGCAAATTTATTTGGTTTACCCACTGATTGAAGAATCTGAAAAATCGGATTTGAAGGACCTAATGGATGGTTATGAGAGTATATCCAGAGCCTTTCCGGATGTTCCTTTGAGCATCGTCCACGGAAAAATGAAACCCCAGGATAAGGCCTATGAAATGAATCGGTTTGTCCGAAATGAAACCAAAATTCTGGTAGCCACTACCGTCATCGAAGTGGGTGTAGATGTGCCTAATGCTTCGGTGATGGTAATCGAAAATGCCGAAAGATTTGGACTAGCACAGCTGCATCAATTAAGAGGGCGGGTCGGACGGGGAGCCGACCAGGCTTACTGTATTTTAATGACCAGTTATAAACTTTCGGCCGATACACGAAAGCGTATTGATACGATGTGTCGAACGCAGAATGGCTTTGAAATTGCACAAGTGGATCTAGAGTTACGAGGGCCAGGGGATCTAATGGGTACTCAGCAAAGTGGGACGATCGAACTGAAAGTCGCTAATTTGGCGGTGGACGGAGCGATTTTGAAAGAGGCTCGGGCTTCAGCTTATGAAATTTTGGAAAAAGATCCCGAATTAGCGCAACCCGAACACCAAATGATCCGGGGGCACTTAACTTATCTCGGCGACGACGCCACCAATTGGAGTAGAATAGGATAAAAAAAGTGGGTGAATCGTAGACACACCCACTTTTTACGGTGAATAACAACCCCTTACTTGTTAGGTTGCGGGGTATAACGCAAGTAGGGTTTGACCACACGCAACCCTTTGGTAAACTTCTTCTCGGCGTCCTCTGTAGAAACAGCGGGTACAACGATAACTTCTTCTCCATCTTCCCAATCGGCTGGCGTTGCAACCTGATGGTAAGCGGTCAATTGAAGCGAATCGATCACCCGAAGAATCTCGTTAAAGTTTCTACCGGTTGAAGCCGGATAGGTTAACGTAAGTTTGATCTTTTTGTCGGGTCCGATGACAAACACGGACCGAACGGTTGCTTTATCACTCGCATTGGGATGGATCATATCGTAAAGACTTGCAACTTTACGATCTTCGTCTGCGATAATGGGGAAATTCACCTCGCAAGCACCGACTTCATTGATGTCAGGAATCCAACGGTTATGTGAATCCAAGTCATCGACGCTCACTGCCAATACTTTCACGTTACGCTTATCGAATTCGCTCTTCAAATTAGCAGTTCTTCCTAGTTCTGT
>JBAYRB010000097.1:0-7966 GCA_041676905.1 Spirosomataceae bacterium | reverse complement strand
ACAAGCCATGCGAGAAATGGGGCGGTTTCTGGAAGCAATCGATCCGCGACCCCGAGAATTGACAGCTTCTGCCTACCTCGGAGACTTGTTAGTGACGGCTTATTCGCAGTTTAGTAGAAACCGACTTTTTGGAAATATGATCGGTAGGGGCTATTCTGTCTCCGCCGCACAACTCGAAATGAATATGATTGCCGAAGGGTACTACGCAGCTAAAAGTATATATGTACTTAATCAAAAATTGGGAGTTGCGATGCCCATTTCTGAAATGGTCTATCGGATCATCTATGAACAGGCTAATCCCGCAATGGCAGTTGAAGCTCTGAAGAAAAATTTAAATTGAGCGATTAGCTTATTAACCATACTACTTTCGCTTTCAGAATTAAATCGGCCTAGGGCATAGAACGATTCACCAATCCCTGAAAAAAATCAGAGGGATTTTCTCAAACTATCAAGTTGTAATTAATTTGTATTATATAATATATTGATATTATATTTGTTATTGGTTTTGTCACTTCTTTAAAGAAGTCCGCACGTATTCGAGCCTTCAATTCCAAGCTTTAGAATTCCACTTGGAAGTATTTTTTGTTCAAACAGATCAGCGATAGAATAAATCATACGAGAAGGACATGAACTATGTATTGGAAAAAAATCATTCTTATTAGTTGACACACGATTGAAAGAGATGAATTCAACGCCTAAGGGTCGGGGGACCGGCGTCCATACACCCAACCGATTCCAACGATTTCAGACCAGCAAAGATGAAGAATGGAGTCATGGATCGGAGGAGACGTCGGATCCCAACACCCTTTTTATCACCGAAAATTCGAAGTCGATCGTCTCGGTTTCCAACAGTCCCGATTTGGCGGGGTTTACGTCGATCAATCCGTACCGAGGTTGTGAACACGGGTGTATTTATTGTTATGCAAGGAATTCCCATGAATACTGGGGTTATTCAGCGGGGCTTGATTTTGAGTCGAAGATCATCGTAAAGCGAAATGCCCCTTCCTTACTTGAAAAGTTGTTCAATAGCCCTTCCTGGGAGCCACGCGTCATTCATTTGTCGGGTAATACCGATTGTTACCAACCGGCAGAAAAAAAATTTGGGATAACCCGAAAGTTGCTTGAAGTTTGTTTAAAGTACCGGAATCCTGTAGCGATTTTGACTAAGAACGCGCTCGTAGCTAGGGATATTGACCTACTTAAAAAACTTGCCCAATTGAATCTCACCTCGGTAGCATTTTCCATAACGACCTTGGATGAAAAGGTGAGGCGTACCCTGGAGCCGAGGACGGCAACAGGTCAGAGAAAATTGGCGACGATGAAGCGCCTTTACGAAGAAGATATTCCCGTGGGTGTGATGACGGCACCCTTGATCCCCGGCTTAAATGACCATGAAATAGCTCCTATCATTGAAGCTTCTTCGGAGCATGGTGCCTGTTGGGCAGGTTATACGATCGTCCGATTAAACGGTGTCCTGGGAGAACTATTTAAAGAGTGGGCTTATCGCAATTTCCCCGACCGAGCGGATAAGATGCTCAATCAGATTAAGTCATGTCATGGGGGACAATTAAATGACTCCAAGTTCTTTAGACGATCGGAAGGGGAAGGAGCCATAGCCGAGAGTATTCGGCAGATGCACCGTATCGCCTGTCAACGCTTTTTAAATGGCAGGTCTTTACCGTCTCTTGACACGACATTATTTATCAGGGGAGGCCAATTAAAGTTGTTTTAAGCATTTATCGCGTTATTTTTGTAAAATGTAGCCCGATATAGGATTATAGGGATTCATTTAAACCCATTAGTTACATTGGCTAAATCAACTGCCCCAAAAGAGACTCCATTAAGCAGACAATACAACCAGATTAAGGCGAAATATCCGGGTGCGCTGTTGCTTTTCCGGGTGGGAGATTTTTATGAAACCTTCGGAGAAGATGCTATTAAAGCCTCCAAGATTTTAGGGATTGTCTTGACAAGACGGAATAATGGGGGTGCCAATGATGAATTGGCTGGTTTCCCACATCATTCACTCGATACCTACTTACCCAAGCTGGTACGAGCAGGGGAAAGAGTAGCTATTTGTGATCAACTGGAGGATCCTTCTACCGCAAAAGGAATTGTTAAACGAGGGGTTACCGAATTGGTTACCCCCGGCGTATCGTTGAATGATAACGTTCTTGATACCCGGAAAAATAACTACTTAGCCTGTATTCATTTGGGTAAGGAAGATCGGCATGGAATCGCTTTTCTCGATATATCGACCGGTGAATTCATGACCGCCCAGGGGAATACAGCCTATATTGATAAGCTTTTACAAAGCTTGATGCCCTCCGAGGTTCTGTTTTGCAAAAGAGAAAAAGATCGGTTTTTCCAGCTGTTTGGCGATAAATTTCACACTTTCCAACTCGACGATTGGTGTTTTGGTTTTGAGTTCGCAGAAGAGAAACTAAAGACACACTTTCAGACAAGTACCTTAAAAGGTTTTGGTATTGATGGCCTTCCTTTAGGGATTGTGGCGGCGGGCGTTATTCTTCATTACCTGCAGGAAACGGAACACCGAGAAATTTCGCATATCAACCGGATCATGCGATTGGAGGAAGATCATCACGTTTGGCTCGACCGATTTACCATCCGGAACCTGGAACTAATTTATCCCCAACAGGAGGGCGGGGTACCCTTGATCGATATTCTCGATTATACAGTCACCCCCATGGGCGCTCGGTTATTGCGTCGCTGGATGGTATTGCCCTTAAAAGAAAAGACGGCGATCGAAGAGCGATTGGAAACCGTTGCACTTTTGACACGCCAGAAACGTAGCCTGGAAAATCTAATTCAACTGTTAAAACCCATTGGGGATCTGGAGCGTCTGATATCGAAAGTAGCGGCTCGTCGCATCAACCCCAGGGAAATGGTTCAACTAAAGAAAGCCCTGAAACAAATCGATCCCATTCGCGAGCAACTCCAAAAAATGCTGAACTGGGAAGAAAAAGGGGCTGAAAAGGAAGAGCAGTTAACCCCGGAAAAGGCAGCTTTAAATCGCTTCATCGATCAATTAAATCCATGTGAATCGCTATTAAACCGAATAGAGAAAGAACTTAAAGACGAGGTCCCCATTGTTAGCAACCAAGGGAACTTGATTAAGTCAGGGGTCGATCCTGAATTGGATGAGCTCCATACCATTGCTTACAGTGGAAAAGATTATCTCTTACAATTGCAAGTAAGGGAGAGCGAAAAAACCAAGATTCCTTCCTTGAAAATAGCTTATAACAAGGTGTTTGGCTATTACCTGGAAGTTAGCAATGCTCATAAGGACAAGGTTCCTGCCGATTGGATTCGTAAGCAGACGCTTGTGAATGCGGAGCGGTACATTACAATGGAGCTAAAAACTTATGAAGAAAAAATTCTGAATGCTGAAGATCGGATTGCCGTCATTGAACAGGATATTTTCAACCGACTAGCTCACTATGCTACCGAATATATAGGAGCAATCCAACAAAATGCAAGGGTCTTGTCGGAGTTAGATGCCCTTTTATCGTTTGCTATGATCGCCCTTAAGAACAAGTACGTGAAACCTGAGATTTGTGAGGAGAACGTACTCGATATTAAAGGCGGGCGGCACCCGGTGATTGAACACCAGCTTCCCCTTGGAGAAAGTTATATCCCGAATGATGTGTATTTGGATGCTGATTCCCAGCAGATCATTATTATTACAGGTCCGAACATGGCGGGTAAGTCGGCACTATTGCGGCAGACAGCTTTGATCGTGTTAATGGCTCAAATGGGTTCTTTTGTGCCTGCCAAATCTGTAAAAGTAGGTTTAGTTGATAAAGTATTCACCCGGGTGGGAGCCAGTGATAACTTGAGTAGGGGAGAGAGTACATTTATGGTGGAGATGACCGAAACGGCGAGTATTCTCAACAACCTTAGCGACAGGAGTTTGGTGTTGCTCGATGAGATCGGCAGAGGAACCAGTACCTATGACGGAGTGGCTATTGCCTGGGCAATTACCGAATATCTGCATAAACATCCGAATTTTCGACCGCGCACGCTCTTTGCTACGCATTACCATGAGTTAAACCAACTAGCAGAAGATTTTCCTCGTATCAAAAACTACAATGTGTCGGTCAAAGAAGTAGATGGTAAGATAATCTTTCTTAGAAAGCTAAAGCCCGGGGGAAGTGAGCATAGTTTTGGGATTCACGTAGCGCAAATAGCCGGGATGCCCCAGCCGGTTGTACTTCGAGCGGATGAAATAATGCGGCATTTGGAAAAAGACCACGTGGCAGAAAAGCACAAGAAAAAAATTCGGGAACTACCTAAGAACAACTATCAGCTCAGTATTTTTGAATCTGTAGATCCGCGATTGAACGAATTGAAAGAGAAACTGACCACGATTGATGTTAATACACTTTCGCCCATCGAAGCCCTCTTAAAATTGAATGAACTAAAAAAAATTATTTCATAATCCATTATCGCCCAATCAAAATTAATGTAGCCAAGCATGAAAGCAAGCATAAGAATTCAGTTGATGCTCATGATGTTTCTCCAGTTTGTCATTTGGGGAGCCTGGTACGGACAAATGAGCAAATACATGGTAACTCAACTCGGTGCAACGGGGCAACAGGTTGGTAATGCCTATGCGGCATTTTCCATCGCGATGATCATTGCGCCGTTCTTCATCGGTTTGATCGCCGACCGCTTCTTTGCCGCTCAAAAAGTGTTGGGCTCCCTAAATATTCTGGGTGCTATTGTTCTTTATTTTCTCATTCAAACCAAAGATCCGGATGTGTTTTTCTGGATGATTTTGCTGTATTGTATTACCTATGCCCCCACCTTAGCCTTGGGGAATTCGATTGCGATGCAGCAAATGGTAAGCTCGGAAAAGGAATTTCCAGCCATACGGGTGATGGGAACAATTGCTTGGATAGTGGTCACCAATTTTGTAGGTTTTTACGATCTAGGCGATAAGGTGACGATCTTCGAAATCTCAATGTACGTCTCGCTGATGCTAGGCTTGTTCGCTTTCCTTCTACCTAATACGCCTCCAAAGGCCGACAAGAATACATCCCTAGGTCAAATACTTGGACTGGATGCGTTCCGGTTGATGAAAGATCGATCCTTCCTTATTTTTGTCATTTCCTCTGTGCTGATTTGTATTCCCCTTTCGTTTTACTATGCTTGGGCTAACCCTTCCCTGACCGATGCTGGAATGACCAACGTTGAAAATAAAATGTCTCTGGGGCAGGCATCGGAAATCATATTCATGTTACTAATCCCGGTGATCTACGCTCGATTTGGCGTAAAATGGATGTTGATTGTAGCGCTGTTGGCATGGATACTACGCTTCATAGGCTTTGGCTTTGGAGATGCAGGTTCCAGTGAATGGCTTTTATACTTGGCGATTGTCCTGCACGGGGTATGTTATGATTTCTTCTTTGTAACCGGACAAATTTATACCGACAATAAAGCAGGAGAGAAGATAAAATCAGCAGCACAAGGACTCATTTATTTGGCGACCTACGGTGTGGGTATGGGTATTGGATCCTGGGTTTCCGGCTTAGTCGCTGACCTGTATACTTTGCCCGATGGTACAAAAGATTGGACTTCGATTTGGTTAGTGCCGGCCGGGATATCCTTTGTTGTGTTGATACTTTTCATATTCTTCTTTAAAAACAACGGTAATAAGCAGGTCGAAACTGCCCAATAGTTATGCGTATCCTCTCTTATAATGTGAATGGAATCAGAGCAGCCCTGAAAAACGGTCTGATAGACTGGCTCCAAGCAGCTACTTTTGAAGGCGGAACTTTCGATATACTTTGTTTTCAGGAAGTGAAAGCGCTTCAAGACCAAGTTGATCTTACCCCTTTTGAGAATCTGGGTTATAAATTATTGGGCTGGCATTCTGCTGAGAAAAAAGGATATAGTGGAGTGGCCACCTTCGCGCGTACCGAAGCCGATCTGACGCTAGTGGGGTGTGGCATCCCTTTTTATGATGGAGAAGGTCGTATCCTTAGAACCGATTTCGGAGATATTACGTTGCTCAATTGTTATTTTCCGTCCGGCACAAGTGGAGAGGTGAGGCAAACCGTGAAGATGAAGTTCCTCGACGATTTTTATACTTTCGCCCATCAACTCAAAGAGCAAAGAGCGAAATTGATCATCTGTGGCGATTATAACATTGCGCATACTGTTCAAGATATTCACGATCCTGTAGGTAATAAGAAAAGCTCAGGTTTCTTACCCGAAGAAAGGGCTTGGATGACAAAATGGTTTAGTAGTGGATTTGCAGACGCTTTTCGCACCATTCACCCCGATTTAGTGGAGTATAGTTGGTGGACCTATCGTGCGAACGCAAGGTCTAAAAACAAAGGGTGGCGTATCGATTACTTCTCAGTTTCAGAAGCGTTGCAACCTAAAATTATAAACTGCCGTCAATTCAATGACGCCGTACACTCAGATCATTGCCCTGTTGGGTTGGCTTTAAATATATCGTAGGTTAGTAAGACTTTTAACCCGGGTCTAAGCTTCGCAGAAATGATTCGAGTCTGGGTGTATCTATTCTAATTTGAAGCTCCCGATGGCGGATTTTCTTATTATGGCATTTCCTACCGTACATTGCAAGCACAATTTTGGAACGCAAAATCGATGATACCATTGGGTGGCTCCCTGTGAATTGGCAGCGCTATTCAACCGTAAACCTAGGGCTTTCCATTTGCGTATAATTTTGTTGTTTTCAACTGGGAGTTCTTCCAAAACGGAAACGGCCTTATCTAAAAAAACGCTTTGGTCCGTCTTATGGGCAAAGGCAGCCAGTAGGGGTACCGCAGCATTAATAATTAGTAGGTTGATTGCGTCCGTTCGCATTAGAGGGACGAGGGACTCGGCTGGCTTTCCAAAATGGTAATGCGTATGCCAATAAGGTGACTGAATGCTTCGCAAAGCTTTGTAAAGGTCGTGAGTGGAATGAAAATGGGTTAGCGTGGAAAACAAGTTCCCGTTCCGGTGAATGAGAGCGGCAAGTTGAGCCATTCGAACCGTAGGAAAACCAGCAGGTCTGAGGCGCAGCAGTTTCCATTCCAATGGCCGAAGTGAATTATTTCCAAATTGATATTTATGCGACAGGAATTTGAATTCGTTTCGGAGATCGTTTACATAAGAACAGCTCTTTTCATTGGGAATTAACCCGGCTGTTCCAAAAAGAAGCGCTTCCAACTGCAAAAGATTATCCCGATGTTTTAATAGTAGTCGGATAGGGAGCCGTTGTGCCAGTTTTTGAAAAGGATCGGCGTTGATTCGCGCACCAAAATAACGGGCGACTAATTGCCATGTGGTTTCCTCCCAGTCCCCTTTATTTTCCTCTAGCAAGCCGAGGACCGCGTTCGATTTTTGGTGTAATCGTTCGATCAAGAGTTTTTCCAACATGGTGGCTTTCTCAATTTCCTGTACCTCCTCGAATTGGTTCTCACAGGGTATATCCCTAAAACCTTCCTGAAAACTATGGTATTGGGTCACCAGTCCGGGGGTAACAAAATTTTTAAGTTCCAGTAAAGGTAGGCGGTCATTAGGATATTCGTCGGCCGAAAGATCATTTATCCATACTACATGTAAAACGACGTTTTCGTAAGCGGGGTCAGTAGCATGGCCATGACTGTTCCATTCGGAAGTCTTGACATGGAGTTCCACATTCCCTACCCATAAGATACCCCCGATCTCAATACGGGCTTCCAGGAAGTCGGGACCTGCGTTGGTGTTTAAAAAACCCGGTCTGAGGATTTGAAGAGGCTCACCGTTTGTAGTTCGTAAAACGGCATGGTCCAGATGCTGATGCTGCCAAATGTAACTGATAAAATCTTCTTTCATAAAGTCGAATTATGTATGTATAGCGAATCGATTAGCAAAGTAAGTGGCTTAGCTCCAAAGAAAAGCGTGTTAAATCTTTACAATCGAATGTAAGTGAATATAAGCGATT
>JBAYRB010000096.1:0-8022 GCA_041676905.1 Spirosomataceae bacterium | reverse complement strand
CGGCAGTCATTGCCATCGAAAATTTCCAAAGTGACTTTCCTGATTCGGGTTACAATGAAGAATTGGCTTACTTGAAAGTAGACGCCCAATACAATTTGGCGAAAAGTAGTTTGCCTTCTAAACAAAAAGAAAGGTACTTGGATGTACTCAAGTTTCACAGGGCGTTTGTAGATAAATACCCGAATAGTCGTTACGGTCGCGATGCCGAAAAGCTCTATGCCGACTCACAAAAAGAACTGGAACGAATCATAAAACAAGAGGAGGAAATACAGAAATTGAGAGAACAACAGGAGAATGCGCCCAATGCACCGGCTCGAATTTCGACCTCGGGAGCACAACCCAAATAGTGAACTTATATATAGTTAGAGATCAAGTTAAAACGAAAATAAAAATGGCAACAAATCCGTCGATAATTACACGCGATACCGACAAAATTGCTGCGAAAACCGGCAATCTTTACGAATCTGTGGCTATCATTTCAAAACGTGCCCGCCAGATTTCCAGTAAAGTAAAGGAAGAATTGAACAACAAATTGGCGGAATTTGCCTCGGGTGTAGACAACCTGGAAGAGGTGTTCGAAAACAGAGAACAAATTGAGATTTCGAAGTTCTACGAACGCATGCCGAAGGCAAGTAGTTTGGCTATCGACGAGTTCCTCGCTGATGGCACTTACTACGCTTATCGTGAAACGAGCGAGAAATAATCAAAAACTACTCCGTCTGGGCTGTCTGGTAAAAGTTTACCCACTAAAGGGAAAACACTTTGCTAGACAGCCTTTACGCATTTTTCACCCAGTTCAATAAACCCTGCGCCGGTGAAATCATTGCAATCCAAAAAAATTCTGTTAGGCGTAACAGGAAGTATCGCCGCATATAAATCGGCACATCTGATTCGGCTACTGGTAAAATCAGGTGCGGAGGTAAAAGTGGTGATGACGGATCAAGCCAGGGAATTTATCACGCCACTTACCCTTTCTACCCTTTCTAAAAACCCGGTTCTTACCAGTTTTACTGTATCTAAAGATACAGGTGCCTGGAACAATCATGTAGAACTTGCCTTATGGGCGGATGCACTTTTAATTGCTCCAGCGACTGCCCAAACGATTGCCAAATGCGCCCACGGACTATGTGACAATCTTTTGCAAGCTATTTACTTATCCATGCCTATGCGAGGAAAGGTTTTCTTTGCTCCAGCTATGGATTTAGATATGTTGAAACACCCAGCCACTGAGCATAACCTTAATAAGATCAAATCATTTGGCCAAATGATTATTGAACCTGGTTTTGGTGAACTGGCAAGTGGTCTAATTGGTCAGGGGAGGATGGCGGAGCCCGAGCAAATCGTTACCTTCTTAGAACAACATTTTGCACTTCTGTCCAAAACGTTGAAAAAAAAAGTGTTGATTACCGCCGGCCCGACCCAGGAAGATTTGGACCCCGTCCGGTTCATTAGCAATCATTCTTCTGGCAAAATGGGCTATGCCCTCGCCGAAGCTTTTGTGGGTGCTGGATGCAATGTGACCTTGGTAAGCGGACCTGTAAATCTAAACCCACCCCCAGGTACAAAAATAATCCAGGTGCGATCAGCGGAAGAAATGCTCAACGCAACCTTAGCGCATCATGCCGACTGCGACCTAATCATCTTTGCTGCGGCAGTGGCTGACTACACACCCGTTTATAAAGCCTCGCAAAAAATCAAAAAAGGTGGAAATGAATTTCACCTGGAATTGAAAAAAACACCGGATATCGCAGCTACCATCGGGGAGAAAAAAAAACCAGGTCAACTGTTATTGGGTTTTGCCCTGGAAACGGAGAATGAAATTGAAAATGCGAGGGCAAAATTACGCAAGAAGAACCTCGATTGGGTCGTTCTAAATTCACTGAATGAGCCCGGTGCAGGTTTCGGACATGATACGAATAAAATAGTCGTTATAGATGGAGAGGGACAAGTGAAAACCTTCGCCTTGAAGTCAAAACGCGAAGTAGCAGTCGATATAATGGAAATAGTGAGAGAAAAATGGCAAGAAAATTAAAATATTTACTCCCGTTATTTTCCTTTCTCTACTTAATTGCTGGAGGGCTACGAGGGCAGGAGCTCAATTGCACTGTCCACGTAAGTTTCGATCAAATCGCTGGGCGCACGATCGATCAAACCATCGTTCAACAGCTTCAAACCTATATAAGTGACCTTTTCAATAAACGTGCTTGGACTACCGATCGCTTTTCGGTGGAAGAGAAGATCAAATGCCAATTCAATCTTAATGTGGTACATTCTCCAGCTCCAGGATCCTATCAAGCACAAGCCGTGTTTACCGTAAGCCGACCCGTATACAATTCGAATTATGAATCCGTGATTTTCAATTATATTGACCGGGATTTCAACTTTCAATTTTTACCCAATACCCCCTATTTCTTCAATGAGAATTCCTACACCGACGAGTTATCGTATGCAGTAGCATTTCTGGCTTATGTTGCCTTAGCTATCGATTACGATTCGTTCAGCCGTCTTGGAGGCACGCCCTATATACAGAAAGCCTTTAATCTTGCGAATATCGCACGTAACGCCTCGCCCTATCAGAAAGCATGGGCACCTGCGGGTGCGGCGGGGACAGATGCCCGTTCGCATTATTGGCTCATTGAAAATTTAAATAGTCAGCAATTTCTTCCCTACCGTGAAGGTCTCTATCAATACCATCGCTTGGGTTTAGACGTGCTTACGGATAATCCCGTTCAAGGGAGGCGACAGATTATGGAGACGTTAGACAACCTCCGCAAAATAGCCCTTTTACGCCCAGGCTCTATTTTATTGGACACCTTCTTTGATGCGAAGGCTGAAGAGTTATATCAAGTATTGCGAGAAGCTTCGACCGAGGATCGGCAAAAGGCTTTCGTTTGGCTGTCATCAATGGATCCGGCGAAAACTGAGCGGTATCGCCGTTTGATTAATGCCATTTAACGTCCTTTATGCCAAATTATTTTCAATTCATTGTTGATTTTACAAGCATATCTATTTACCTTTGCAAATCATTTCAGAAAATTGATATTAGTCTATAAATAATGGCAAATCACAAGTCAGCTATCAAGCGAATAAGAGCAAACGAAAAGAAGCGTTTAAGAAACAGGTATCAACACAAAACGACTCGCTCTTACATCAAAAAACTTCGTTTAACGACCGACAAGAAAGTGGCGGAAGAATTGTACAAAACAGTGTCGTCCATGTTGGATCGTTTAGCGAAGAAAAATGTGATCCATAAAAACAAAGCCGCTAACCAAAAGTCCAAACTGGCTAAATTGGTTAATAACCTAGCAGCTTAAGTTGGGAATTGATATGAAAGGAAAGGCCTCCAGCAGGAGGCTTTTTCTTTCTATTGTTTTATTTTGTACTTTTCCACTTAAAAGAATAACTTTTTCCACAGCACTTTAAACTGAATTATTATTTTATCCTATATTGCAAGACAGGGAGTGTAGAGTCAGGCTAATTGTTAATTCTGTCTGCTATGCAACATAAAATAATGTCAACACTTTTTTAACCTTTGTTAGCTTACTGATTATGAAAAAAGTATTGTTAGCGGTCTCCGCGATTTTAACAGGTTTATCGCCTGTATTTTCACAAAACTCTCTCATCACCTTCAACGCACGGAATTTAGTGGTTCTTTCAGATGCGGATTTGTCTGCGTCTACTTTTACCGACGGCCTCTTATATCGTGAAGCTACCGCAAAGGACCAATTGACTTCGGTAAAATTCCCGGTGGATCGTGGCAATACTGTCCAATCGATCTTAGTACCCAACTCCGCCGTCAACTATTCAAAATCCATCGCGGTGCCCCCAACCGGTGGTCTTGCCTTTGTCATTGAATCTAAAACCAGTCCAGCCGATGGCGTTAAAGAGATTAAAGATATAGCGGCGGAACATAAAGGTCAACGGGTATACGTGGTCGACATTGTAAACCCCGTTTCGCCCAAATTAAAATTCCCCTTCTCCATTGGAACCAATCCGCTTTCGATTGATATCTATAAAAACGAACTGATCATTTCTACAGAGGAAATGGGCAAGAAACTCGGCTTCTTGGAAACGGATTCGGAGGGGAAACCTACACGCTTAATTTACTTACCTATCGATACCGACAGTACCCAAAACTTAGTCGACGTATCGTTCCACCCTTCTGGAGATTTCATCGCTGCATCACTAGCACCTAGTGGAGAATTTGTGATGTATAAAATTATCAGAGAAAACGATAAACTTAAAAATATCGAAACGATTGGAAGCCCCGTCAAATTGGGAGATCATTTAACTTTCGGTCGTTTCTCCGCTGATGGAAGTAAGTATTTCGTGGTTGATAGCAAAGGGGCACTAGGTAAAGCTACCGGAGAAGCCGAATTGTTAGTGGTAAATATCGATACAGAAGGCGGAAAACATGAAGTAAGCGGCAAAGTAGCTATTGGAACCAACCCCGGCGCATTTGCCATCAACCCTGCAGGTGATTTAATAGCCGTGGCTACCGCTGGTAACAGCGTAGACGCCTGGTCAAATGAGGAAGTTGGACAAGGTGGTAAAATCTCCTTAATCAAAGTCGGTGCTGATGGAGGCCTCACCAAATCAGGTGACTTTCCGGTAGGTGGTTTGCTTCCTTCTAGTGTAGCATTTGACAAGGACGGCTCAAACCTCGCTGTTTCGATTTTTGAGTATGTGAATTACGGTGACAAAAAGGGAGGCATTGAGTTCTTTACCGTCACAAATGGAGACTCCCCCTCTTTGACCCCACAGAAAACGAAGATCTTAGTACAACGTGGAGCTCATACTTTACGGGTAGTACATTGATTTTATAAAGATTAAGAAAAAGAGGTTGTACGGATTCCGATACAGCCTTTTTTTTTACTCTTGCCGAGTCGTCGAAACTCCCTCCCAAATCGATCCTCTCAACTTATTTCGAACGAAAGTCAATTAATAAGCTCCCTTTACATTCATATTCAGACCATACACTGCATCTCCAGCGGTGATAAATAACATCTTGCGATCTTTACCGCCAAATGTCACATTGGCTGTCCACCCTTCCCGTACTGGAATTTCAGCAATCTTATTCCCCTGGGGATCGAATACAGTAACCCCGTTTCCCGCTAAATAAAGGTTCCCTTTTTCGTCTAAGGTAATGCCATCGGCACCCATTGGTGCGGCCAAACGACGACCGGAAATGGAACCGTCTGCTTGGATATCATATCGGTAGATTTTACGATCCCCAATGTCGGCAACGTATAGGTTTTTGCCGTCGGGAGTACCGATAATTCCATTGGGTTTTACCACTCCGGATTCAAGTAATACAAGCTCTTTCTCCTTCGATTTCCAAAGGTATACATGCTCTCCGTCTTGTTGAGGCTCAGGGTCCCGGGTCCAATAGTTTCGCTTATACAAGGGGTCCGTAAAATAAATATCACCGTTCGGGTGTACCCAAACGTCATTGGGCCCGTTGAGTAACTTACCGTTACGCTGATCTACCATCACGCTATGCTTCCCTTTTTTGTTAATCGACCATAACTGATTATTTTCATCGGCACAGGCTATTAGGTTTCCTTTATTATCAAAAAACAGTCCATTGGAGCGTCCAGCTTTATCAAGAAAAACTGAAAATGTCCCCTTTTTAGCATCCCAACGTAAAATCTTATTATTAGGCTGGTCGGTAAAGTATACATTTCCTTTTCGATCCGCAATGGGACCTTCTGTAAACGAATAACCATCTCCCAACTTGACTATCGATGCCCCAGGAACGACAATTCCTGTATGATCGATGATTTGACCGAACAAGGGACTGGCCGTAATAACAAAGAGAGTGGAAAGGAATAGCGACTGGAAGACGAATGCAATTGAACGTCGGATCATCATTCTGTATGGTTGGTTGGATTAATAAGGCACAAAAACTAATTTCTATTAAGCTAAATAATCAGTTTCCAGTTATAAAAAAAATTAAACCCCTAAACCATAGCAGCTTCAGGGGTTTAATTCACTAAGCTCAAATCAATTACCTATTAAACACTAGACTGATCCCATTGAGAATGAAGTTAAAAAGTAATCGCTTTTCCGATTGCCGATTTATAAACCTTGCCATCAACCGAAACCTCGTACTCCTTCGCATTTGCTTTAATGTTAATGTTTCGTCCTCTAATTTTCAGATTTTCTAATGCTATTTCCTCAGAAAATGTGGGTACTGTTGGGTTGACGGTGATTTTACCATCCCAGTTCACCTTCACACCAAATATTCCAAAGATAAAGGTTTGGGCACCTGTTATCGAATCAAAATCACTCTGTAAAGGTGTGTCTTCTCGGTATCCAATATAGTTAGCGGGCATCGAATCGCCCCAGTATGGGAGTCGCTCCCCCCACCATAAATGCCGTGCTAACAGGTCATCTGCTGCCAGCTTATAGCCGGCATTATAGAGTCGTTGACATATAAGGGGTGGGAAGGCCATATAACTTCCGCCGCCTCCGTGATCTATATCATCTTGATCGTAAGCGGGATCTAGCTTTGAGATACTGTGAATACCATAGTTCCCCAAGAATTCCCTTTCGTTTAAATGCGACAATAGCGCTTCTTCAATATCGGAATCGAAAACACCCGTCCCTATGAGGGTGTACATGAAATTGGTATAACGGATGTCTTTCTTGCCGTTATATTGAAAGTTGAACCATTTATGCTCGGGATTCCACAACTCTTTCCGAAGGAGTCCCCTTAGGGCATTGGCCCTAACCTTCAAATTTTCAATGGGTTTACCGGTGAGTCGTGTTATTTCATAAGCTCGCAAATACGTTAAATATCGTAATGCATTAACATCAGGCATGATTCCCCTGTAGGGATATCCCCGCCTTAGTTCCAAATGATTTTCTCCTGCATCTCCGTAATCGACCAAGGTAATGGGTTTACTGAGGTCGTCCCCAAAGAAGGCGTTATTCAAAACATGTTCGTAAATAGTTAACCCCTCGACTTTCTCCTGTAAAAAATCAACGTCTCCTGTATGGAGTATGTAATAATATATCAATTCTACAATTTTGTCTTGATTGACCTGATACCAAACCCCTCCGCCCTTTCCGGTTAACGGGTTGAAGAGATAGTATTTAGTTAAATCTACTTTTAGGAATTGCTTGATATTTTCCGCCGAACTTTTCGGATCAAATAAGGGGAAAATCTGTGCGGGAAGTCCGAATTCCCACAAGTAATTACCTACGCAACCACCTATAACTCCCCCGCTGCCATAGTATGGTTGTAGGATAAATTCAGGTACTTCCCAGCGATTCGTCAACAGGGTTACGAGTGATCTATAATAATAGTTTTCAAGACGTTTATCGCTTGCATAAAAGCGAGGCAAATGTTGAAATATTGATTCGACACTCCTACGGTGTTCATTCCGGGCAGCTTGGACGGTTGCTGTTGGATTTTGAACGATTTGACTCACTAGATCCGACTTTTGATCCGGTCCACCCATTTCGAATGCAATATGAAAGGTGACTTCTTTACCTGCTGGAATGGGTATCTTAGTATCCCAGCGAGAAGCTAGATCAAACCATTCGAGTCCAGGAATATCGGTAGCAATCTTAATTTTTCCTTCTTCATTGGATTTTACCAAAAGGCCTCCTTCAATTTTATTCTTCGTCCTGCCTTCCGCTTTAGGGCGTAAAAACTCCCATTGCTCTACGTAATTGATTCCCCCTTTGATGTGCAATTGGATTGGAGTAATTACTTCCTTACGATTTCTATTCACTAAGGTCAATACGATCAGTCCAGCCCGGGAGTCGGCGGTTAAGACGGTTCGGGATTTTACGACAAAATCGTTTATTTCACCTTCTCTGGTCACTTCATAAGGGTACCAATGATACTTTTGTGTGGGTACTTTTTCGCCAAAAATCCGGGTTTCGAGTAAAAAATTGGAGCTAGCATAAGGTGGTGCAAACAAGCCGCTGATGGTAGTCACATCACGGTAGTTCACTCGAGTAGTAATTCGCCCGTTGATGATACCGAAGTGCTCCTCATTCATAATG
>JBAYRB010000095.1:0-8062 GCA_041676905.1 Spirosomataceae bacterium | reverse complement strand
GAAAAACCTTAGACCATTTGAAGGAAAAATACAAAGACAAGTTGCGTCTTATTTACGCGTTGACACAACCCCCTCAAAACTGGACAGGAGAAGTCGGACGACTCACACCTTCAAAAATAGGGAGCATTCTCCAACCTTACGAAAAGGAAATACGCGAAGAGGGGAGTCTTTTTTTCTTATGCGGACAACCTGAATTCATGGAAGGAGCTGAAGACATATTACGCCAAATGGGCGCCCCACCTGTTGCCATACGTCATGAAAATTTTTACACCACCCCATCTACGGAATTAATAGAAGCCCAGGAGGAGATGGACACTTCCCGAAAATCCAGAACCGTAGAGTTGCACTATGAAGGAGAAGTGCATCATGTAGAAGTTCAGCCCCACGAATCAATTTTGGAAGCTGCCTTAAAAAACGATATTGACCTCCCCTATTCCTGCCAAGCCGGTAGCTGTACCTCCTGTATGGGGCGGCTAAAAAAAGGGGAGGTGGTCATGGATACGGATGATGGTCTCACAGAAGCCGAGTTAAATGAAGGCTTTATTCTCAATTGTGTGGCACATCCTTTAACCGATGACGTGGTGATTGAAGTCGACTAAATCAAGTAGTCTTCTTGAACTTGATACCGCATCCTACTGCTTTCGTAAACGAGGTTTGCGGTTTCTTGCCTTGGAGTAGACTCTCTAGGGCGTCTTCAACAAATTTTGTATCGGGATTACCATTTTGATTGTTGTCAATAGCACCGATATAGCGTACATAATGCTTTCCAGATGTGTTTTCCAAAATAAACACATGGGGCGTTCTGGTTGCACCAAACTTACGAGTCACCGACTGATCTTCATCTATTAAGTAGGGAAACGTATACTTCTTTTGAGATGCCCTTTTTTTCATTTCATCAAAACTATCCCCCGGTGACTGGCTTACGTCATTGGGGTTGATCGCAATCACGGGATAACCTTTGAATTTGTACTTTTTATCCAGCTCTAATATGCGTTGCTCGTAGGCTTTGGCTACAGGACAGGTATTGCATGTAAAAATCACGATTGCGCCGTTCGGATAGTCATTCAAGGAAACCGTCGCACCGTCAATATTTTTCAAGTTGAAACCCTCAACGACGTCTCCAACTTGATATCCGCTGTTTCCTGTAAATGCAAATAAGGGAAACAAAAGGACAGCGATTTTGATAAATAATTTCATAGCTGTTTAAAGGTTTCGGTGGAATAAAAGTTTATCTGTATCTATTGATGTCGGATGTTACGCTCCCTGTAAAATAGCAATCGAGAAGTTCATTCACTAAAGTGAAACGTTCATCGTACCTCCTTAATTGCATCTTCCAGTTGTTCGAATGTAACCTCCCCTTCGATGAATAACCTCTTATCGTTATTCGCATTGACAATTAAGGTAGCTGGTAATGCCCCCGACCAGGAAGAATCAATACGGTCTATGTATTCCTGTTGATTGGTTTCATCCAACAAATAAAAATCGGCGGTTATTCCTGATTTGGTAATAAATGGAACTACCTTCTTTTCTAACATTGGCCTACCATCAAGGCTTACCAACATGACTTTCACTGAGGAGGAAACGTACTTATCCTGAAGTCTCTGAAAATAAGGGAGTTCTTTTACGCATGGAGCGCACCAGGTTGCCCAAAAATTGACGACAACCGTTTCAGAACCTCCACTTAACTTACGTTCTAACTCTGGTAATTTAATTAACTCAACCGTCTGCCCCCTAACAGTTCCCAATCCTATCCATAGGACCAGACCCAGAAATAAACAAGAAATTTTTCTCATGGCGTGATCACTTCCAACCAGAATCCGTTACACCGTGGTTCCGATTGAGCCGTTCAAGCAATTAATTTTACTAAAATAAGGAATTTTTAAATTATACAAGCCTGTGACCCCTAATCTGTTAAGAAACCAACCACTTCGAACCGTCAAATGTACCTTTTACTCATTTGGCGTTATTTTTCTTTTTTACCAGTAACAAAACAGCCATATTTCCGAGTTATTAACGGGTTGGGTTGCGATAAGTTTCAGAACGTTGAAATCCTATTGTTCTTCCTGTGAAATATCATATTACAATCAAAAAATATTTACCTTTGAACCAACATTTGGTTCTGTTTTTTTTGTGTGGACATGAGAATAAATCTACTAAGGGCATTATTTATAACACTTTCTCTGGGATTTTCGACAATTCAAAATTCATTTAGTCAGATCTCCAATCTGGTTTATCCCTCGACGGCCTGCGAGGGTGAAGTCATCGAAATAAAATTTAATGCAGCACCAGGAAATTATTCTGCTTTACTGGTGTCGACCGACACATTAATTGCATTGGGGACTATCACACCATCGGCTGGCAATGTTACCATACCCATGGGTGTTGCCGAAGGGAACTATAAAATAAGAGTAAAAACTGCAGCCGATTCCTTAACAGGCTCGAGCGATATAGCCATTAAACAAATTCCTGTGGCACCCACCATTGCAACTGTACTGAACAATGTTTGTCCGGGCACCCTCGTCGATCAGGCATTACTAAATAGCACAATCAATAGTGGACCAGGAACTTTAGTTTGGTATAATCAAGAAACGGGGGGGTCACCCTTATCGAGTGGGGCACTCACCGTCAATACTAATATAACAGGTACAACAACCTTTTGGGTAGCCCGTCTCGTGGGTACTTGTGAAAGTCCGCGGACCCAGGTAACCGTCAAGGTGGTGGAAGCAACCCCTAAACCGACTGTGAGTGATGTAAGTGCCTGTTTGAATGAAACACCCGCTCCCACCCTTAATGCTACGGGCGAAAATCTCAAATGGTATACCGTCGCGTCAGGTGGTTCTGGCTCGACTACCAAACCCGTCCTTTCAACAAATAGTGCTGGCACGACTAATTACTACGTTACGCAGACTTTGAACAATTGTGAGAGTGAACGAGCTGCAATAACTTACACGGTGAAGCAAACTCCTCCTCCCACCGTTACTGCAAATGTTAGCTATTGCCAAGGTGAAACACCCGCCCCCTTAGCTGCGACCGGTACAGGGCTATTATGGTATACGACTCCTACGGGTGGCACAGGTACCACCACGAAACCCGCGGTGTCCACTGCTAACGCTGACACCCTCAAATATTATGTTTCCCAGACGGTAAATGGATGTGAAAGCCCTCGTGCTGAGATTACCGTTATCGTTAGAGGTAAGCCAGAACCCCCTGAAATCTTAAAGGCACCTGATAGTGTTTGTGTTGGCGCAACGGTTCCCGCCTCGGCTTTTATAAATGCCATTAAACCCGGTACGGGCACCTTGATATGGTATAATGTAGCCAATGGTGGTTCACCCCTAAGTCAGGCGAATATAACGGTTAATACGAACTCAGATGGTATCAAGAGTTTATGGGTTGCCCGTAGAATAGACAATTGTGAGGGCGAACGAACAAAAGTAGACCTGGTTGTAAAGCCACTTCCTGCAGCACCCGGTGTAACCGATGTAACAGCTTGTTTAGGGGAATCTCCGGCTCCTCAATTAACTGCTACAGGATCCAATTTAAAATGGTATAATGCAGGCGGCAGCCTCTTACCCCAAGCACCTACGGTACAAACCGGTACCGCAGGGGTAACTACCTATGGTGTGACGCAAACCGTCAATGGTTGCGAAAGCCCCAAAGCTACTATTAAAGCTACCGTATACAACACCAATGCTCCTAGTGTAACCAGTACAGTTGCTTATTGTAAAGGAGATACACCTGAACCGTTAAAGGCAACGGGTACGGCATTAAAATGGTACACAACCGCAACGGGCGGAACGGGATCCAGCACTGCACCCACAGTTTCTACGGATTCGGTAGGAACCAAAGTATATTATGTATCACAAACCTTAAATGGTTGTGAGAGTGAGCGGGCGAGAATTGATGTTCGTATCAAGGATGTCCCACCCGCCCCTACCGTGGTCAATTTACCTGACGCTTGTGAAAAATCTACTGTACCCGCATCCCAATTGCTTGGCGCGGTTAAAACCGCTACGGGAACGCTGAAGTGGTATACCACAGCGACGGGCGGTACAGGTACTGCTACAGCGCCTACTCCCTCTACTACTACAAGCGGAGTTAAAAATTTCTATGTAACTCAGTCCATAGAAGCCTGCGAGAGCCCAAGAGCGCTGATAAAACTCGAAGTCAAACAATTACCCGTTGCACCCACCGTAACGGCAAGTTTGGACCTCTGTCATCAGGAACCAAATGAAACCCCATTAAAAGCTACTCCGGTGACAGGCAATACCTTAAATTGGTATACGGTAGCTACCGGAGGAAACGCGCTGGAAGAAGCACCGGTGCCGTCGACTTCGACCGTCAAAACTACTTCCTACTACGTAAGTCAAACCCACGAATACTCAGAAGAATTGGCTTGTGAAGGTCCTAGAGCAAAAATCGATGTGATCGTAAATCCTCTCCCTGTGGCAGCTGTTACAACGGACCAAGCGGTTTGTCAAACCCGAACTGATGAGACTTTAAACTTTTCCGCAAAAACAAGTGGTACTGGGAATACGTTGGTATGGTTTCCAGATGATACCACGAAGAAAGCCGAAACTACGACTCCGTCATTGAATCTGAAGACTGCGGGTGAGTTTGAATATTTTGTGGCTCAGAAATCGAATAAGGAATGTATCGGTGTGCGGAAGCCTGTTAAAATCCGGGTGAAGCGTTTACCCGGTCTACCGAAAGTTGAAGATTTGGAATATTGTCAATTCGATAAAGCCGAACCCTTACAAGCCCTATTGGATTCAGGTGCTGTAGTAAACTGGTATGGGCAGGCTGCTACCGGTGGGAACAGAACTACCACCCCACCCACTCCATCAACGGAAGACGGAGGGAATTACGCATTTTATGTGAGCCAAACCTTGGAAGCTTGTGAGGGAGATCGCGCACGAATCAACGTTTTAATCAAAACTACCCCTAAGCCCGAGACGCAGACCTACATCGAATATTGCCATAATGCTGAAGCCACTCAACTTTCAGCACAAGGGCAACGTCTTAAATGGTATCGCCCCACCGGTGAAAGCCAGAATAACCCCTTCACTCCCTTTACAGCTTCGGTCGGTGATCAATTCTTTTATGTTACGCAGACCGGCGACAATAATTGCGAAAGCCCCAAAGAGGAAATAAAAATTACGGTACACCCTCTGCCTTCAGCCACAATCTCAGGGCAATCGTCAATTCCGTTGGGTGGATCTGCCGATATTAAAATTGAATTTACAGGGAAAGGCCCATGGTCTTACAAGCTTTCAAACGGAGATAGTGGTACGACGAATAATTCAACGACCACCGTACGGGTAAGTCCCGCTTTTACTACTACTTATTTAGTAACTGAGGTTTCCAATGAATGTGGAAATGGAACTCCGAATGGTAGTGCCGTCGTAACCGTACTTCGTCCGACCATCACAACCGGAAATCCGAGTGTGGTAAACATTTGTGCAGGCTCTGACTTGATTGTTCCTTTCCAACAGTCAGGTAGTTTTCCAGCGGGAAGCAAGTTTGTCGTACAATTGGGCAAAGAAGATAGTGATGAGCACTTCAAAACCATTCCTAGCACGGTGTCCGGAAATACAATTACCGGTACACTTCCCGATACCCTGGCAGGAGGAAACTATTTCATACGGGTGGTCAGCGAAAATCCCAATCCAGATTTAACTACACCAGGCAGCACCAGTGGGGTAAGCATTACTGTTGACCCCAAACCAACGGCTACGCTTCCGGCTGACCGGACGATTTTAGAAGGTGAATCCACCACTTTATCGATTACTTTAACAGGGGCAGAACCTTGGACGTTCTCCTACTCAGACGGGACACAGACTAATACGGTAACCACGAGTACGTCACCCTATCAATTGGTAGTAACTCCGTTACAAAGCGTTGTCTATACGATAACATCGATTGAAAACCGTTGTGGACAGGGAAGGTCCATCGGGGAAACCTTTGTACAAGTGGACAAGATACTCAGTAAAGAAGCTTCTGGGTGGGTGAAGGTATTACCTACTGTAGCGGATAACACCTGCCGGGTGGAATTGGAAGTTTTAAGTAACGAGGGAGCCCAATTGATGATCTATGACTTGTCGGGGCGTACGGTAAGAACCATGACCTTGACATCGGAAATCACCCCTATTGACATGAGTACCCTCCCTTCAGGGGTATACGTATTCCGTGTAGTGAATGGGCAAAGCATGACTGTCTCCAAGGTTTTAAAACCCTAAGCGTTAGGTATTCCAACATATGCTCCTACATTTAGCCGATGAGCATTATATGGCTGAAGCGCTATCGCTTGCAAAAGAAGCAGCGGTCGAAGGCGAGATCCCAGTTGGCGCTATTGTCGTTTGCAAGGGGAGAATTATAGCCCGAGCAAAGAATGCAACGGAGAGATTGAACGATGTTACTGCCCATGCAGAAATTCTGGCTATCACGGCAGCTTCGGAATATCTAGGTGGGAAATATTTAAATCAATGTACGTTGTACGTCACCCTAGAACCCTGCGTTATGTGTGCTGGAGCCCTCTATTGGTCGCAACTAGGGCGTTTGGTATATGGAGCGAGTGATCCCAAAAGAGGTTATGCTAAAGTGGGCAGTTCGGTGCTCCACCCTAAAACCGTGGTTCAAAACGGGATTTTAGAAGTAGAATGCAGGGATGAGCTCCTAAAATTTTTCTCACGATTACGAACATAATTCAATTAACCGGCGTTATCATTTATAAGAACTAGTACAATCATAAAAAATTTAATTTTCAACTATGGCCTTTACACTTGCCCCATTACCGTATGCGAATGATGCTTTAGAGCCTCATATCGATGCGAGAACAATGGAAATCCACCATGATAGACACCATCAGGCGTATGTTACCAATTTGAACAACGCCATCGAAGGAACAGAACACGCCAACAAATCCCTAGAAGAACTGGTTGCTTCCGCCGGATCTATTTCTCCAGCTGTAAGAAATAACGGTGGGGGTCACTGGAATCACACATTCTTCTGGAGCATACTTTCTCCCAATGGCGGAGGAGCACCCAAGGGTGAACTTGCCAAAGCCATCGATGCGAAATTTGGCTCATTTGATGCTTTCAAAGACGAATTTAAAAAAGCAGCTGCGGGTCGCTTTGGTTCAGGCTGGGCATGGCTAATCGGCACAGGAAATGGCGAAATCGCTGTCACTTCAACCCCTAATCAAGATAATCCACTGATGGACGTTGCAGAAGTAAAAGGCACGCCTATCATCGGCCTTGATGTTTGGGAGCACGCCTACTATCTGAAATACCAAAACAAACGTCCCGATTATATTGATGCATTCTGGAATGTAATAGATTGGGATGCTGCCGAAAAAAATTATCTCGCTACGAAGTAGCCTGTAGATCAAGGGGAAAGATTTCTTGCCAATAAATTTTCTAAAGAAGCTTTTGGCTATAGGAATTCTTTCCCTATTTTTGTGACCGCAAAACGGAGAATGTAGCTCAGCAGGTTAGAGCGTCGGATTGTGGTTCCGAAGGTCGCGGGTTCGAACCCCGTCTTTCTCCCTCTTCTAAAGCTGTCGATCGACAGCTTTTTTTGTTTCCTTGTTATCGATAATGTTACAACCTTGAATTAAGTCTCTATTCGTTCCCACTCTAAATCAAAACGACTTAAGGTTAAATAGTGTGGAGATTGATATGTGATTCTAAGTTCAATTTCTGCTCGGCAAGAAACAATAGTCAACTTATCGACCCTCATCTACTAAATTTCAAAAATTAACACCAACCGAGTTCCCATTACTTACCAAACAAGGAATGCAAAAAGGCGCGCTGGGCTTTGGCCTAAATCGGTTTTCACTTGTACACCATTTCCAGTTACAACGTTGAGGTAGAGTTTTTAGAAAAATTCGGTGAGTTTATCGAAACACTGTGGTTAGAGTCAAATTCAGGTACGGCAGTAAATAATCCCCCAAACTAGAAATTTCTCAGAAGGCTTATAGTGAAAAGAATCATTATACTATCAATGGTGGATTCACCTAAACGTAGGCTTAATCCGAGACGATCCACAAAAAAAACGCTAG
>JBAYRB010000094.1:0-8080 GCA_041676905.1 Spirosomataceae bacterium | reverse complement strand
ATCTTACTGAGATTTATGATTGTTACCCTAATTGGTTGATCCATGTAGGCTATGGAGAATATGCCGATATGGACCCAAGAAGAGCCGCTCCGGCTATTACTAATTTACCCATGCCTGAGTTGACACCACCACCTAATCAACCCGATCGGCAACTATGGACGGGCTATTGGAGTGCGGGACGAGCCGGAGCCGTAGGACTAGAGTCGGACTTCATCAGGAAGGTGGTCGAAGCCTATGATCTTACTTGCACTGCTAAAGATCTCAAAGGACGGTCGGTTTATTCTGAAAAAGAACAATTGCAAATCGAAAAGAATTTGTTACTGGAGAGCACCCTTCTTTTAGTGTGTGATAAAAAAATCAACAATAAATCCGTCAGTAACCGTACCGCTGTAGGTTTAGTCGGAGTATGTACCGGGCATCCGGGGTTGTTTCGATTTGGTTTAGAGGGTTTCAGGAAGGCCACAGAAGAATGGTTTCTACCGGATGGAACAACCAGCGAATCTAATTTCTATGGTTTGATGACGCTGGGCGGGATCTGGGATTTTGCGCAAGCGTCTAAAGGATATTCCGACCCTATCGGCTATTACGACGCAAACCACAATCGGATTGAGGGGCTCAATCTCTACGAAAGCAAAACTTATGCAAACATTTGGGAAGGATTTTTCAATGGTTTGCAGGGCGATCTGATTTACCGACCTAGCGTTGACCATTTTCTGGGTATGGGATTGGATCCTTCTTACGTAGAATTAATGGTGGCCAACTATCCCGATCGTCCACACTATTTAGATTTACTTCGTGAATTATGTGGCACACGTTTGGAGCGACCTTCTGGCCCAGCTCCCGAAAACTATTTCGAGAAAAATCCTAAGGAATTATCATTCAAAGGGCAGACACTTCCTTTGAATTTGGCGCGACCATCCAGTTCTGCTAGTTTTTCCCTCTATTACCGAAATCCAGAAATACAGGTCAACGAAAAGTCGTTTGTCAAATTAAACGATTGGAATCCGTCACACCTTCGAATTGGTTACCTGAGAACCGGTGATGCGGGACGGGAAAGCTTAGTCACACTTAACGCCAGCCACTGGGGTGCTCATCATGAGAGCGATAGCTTAAACCTGTATTACTGGAAAAACGGCGTCGAAGTTCTTTCAGATTTGGGGTATTTATGGGACCATCCTCGAAAATGGGACACGGTGATGCAAACCTTTACGCATAACACCGTGCTGATCGATGGAAAAGAACAGCGAAAAAAGGAACGTGAAGGCACTATGCACTATTTTTATTCGGGGCAACAGGTAAAATTTATGGAAGCATCGTCATTGCCCTATGCTGATGCTGAAATTTATCGTCGCTGTGTTGCGCTCGTTGACCACGGTAATGGCCAAAACTATGTTGCAGATTTCTTCTACGTCAAGGGAGGGTTATATCAGGATTATCTTTTTCACACAAATAAGCTTCACTATTCTATTCAAGATCTCGATCTAATCTCCCTCCCAATGAGTCGTTCTATCTGATTGAAAATCTTAAAAAAGGGAGATCGGAAGATATTTGGCAACTTTCTTGGGAGCTTTCGGAAAGGATGTCTGCGACGGCATGGATGATACCGGAAGAAATTGAGGAAGTATTTATAGGTGATGGATGGGGTCAGGGGGATTGGAAAAATTCAGACTTGGGCACCACCATGCCTTATGTTGTTCGACGTACGAAGGGGCCTGACCTACACCGATTTATAGCCATTTATGAAGGTCATGCAACCCAAAATCCTTTTGTCAAAAGCGTACAAATGGTTGACGATGTCCTAGAGGTAGAAACCCGTGTAGGAACCGATTACCTTTATTTGTCGAGGGAAAAAAATACTGGAAAAAAACATCAGGGTCATGATTTAGAAGGCCATTTTGCTGCTTTGTCGGTGCAGAATGGACAGGTAATTTGGAAATCATCCATACCGCAGCAGCCTTAAAAGAAGGGTAGGATCTATTGTATCGGAGTCGTTTACCATGAAAACTCCCTAATTTTTTTCCTTCAGTTGAGTATATTCTTCAATTGGCATTGCTAACCGTATTAAAGAGGGAAAAACAGGCTCTACTATCCGAAACGAATTAAGGGTCTATTTTTTATTGATATCCTATTCCTAACTCAAAATCCGGAAGCCGATGACCGGAGTCAACTCACCTTATACCTCGCCGCAAGGCAACTTGTTTCAAAAATCATTTTTGAGAAAAGTCCTTGTTGTGCACTTACTCTTTTCCATGTATGTGGGCGTAATATATGGAGGAGAATGGAAAGCAGCTTCGAGCAAAGTCGTTATTACACCCTCGCAGTCGATGTGGTTAGCGGGCTACGCATCAAGAGACAAGCCTTCGGACCGAAAACTCCATGATCTATGGGCTAAAGTATTGGTTCTTGAAGACAGTGTTGGTTCAAAAGCCGTCCTGATTACAGCCGATATTATAGGTTTTCCTAGAGAATTCGCATTCCGCATTCGTAAAGCTTTGTATAAAAATCATGGGCTCACCGATGCTCAGGTTATTTTCAATAGTTCTCATACGCACTCTGTCCCTGTTTTAAAAGACGTGTTACGCGATTATTACGCTCGTCCCCTGGATGCGGAGCAAATTCAGCGAATTGAGGATTATACCGATGAATTGGAGGAAAAGATCGTAAAGGCCGTTGCTGAAGCAATGGGTAGGCTGATGCCCGTTAGAATTTATTATGCAAATGGAGTGGCAAGGTTTCAGGTTAACAGGCGCAATAACATAGAAGCAAATCTCGCACCTGAAACACCGTTAAACGGCACTAATAACTATGCCGTACCGGTATTGAAAGTAGAGAATAGGGACGGGACATTGGCTGCGATCGTGTTTGGCCATGCTTGTCATCCGACCATATTGAGTGGCTATAAATGGTCAGGAGACTATGTAGGCTATGCACAGATTGAAATAGAAAAAATGTTCCCGAGCACAAATACCCTGTTTTTTCAAGGTTGCGGGGGAGACCAGAACCCGTTGCCTCGCCGAACAGAGACGTTGGCTCAACAAAACGGACTTACATTAGCAGCCTCGATAGCAGCCACCGTAAACCAAAAAATGAATGAAGTGCCTCCCCGGATACAGACGGGTTATCGTGAAACCAACTTACCGCTGGGTCCGGTCCCTTCTCGGGCTGATTTATTAAAGATTGAAGGCGAATCGAACGGGTATAAAAAAGTTTGGGCTCGACGACTTATCGATCAAATCGATCAAGGGCAACCTCTGATGACTTCCTATCCACATTATCCGATCCAGATTTGGGATCTGGGTGGGTTACCCTGGGTGGTATTGGGAGGCGAGGTCGTCATAGAATATGCTTTGAAAATAAAAGAGATATTCGGCAACCCTACGTTTGTAATGGGCTATTCTAATGACATGATGGCTTACATACCTTCTTTAAAGGTGTTAAAAGAAGGGGGCTACGAAGGAGCCCGGTCACAAATTTATTTTAAAGGGATGTCGAAGGTATGGGAATCGAAGCAAGAATATTATACGGCGTAGTCGAACTGGCAGATGAACTAAAGATCCCCAAAAAAGGGGTGAAAGCCACACTTGACTAAACTTCACAGACACTCATAAAGTAGTCTGCTCATCCAGCAACTCGAATTCAATTTAAGATTAATTAACCACAACTTCTTAACATGAGACGTTTACACTTACGAATTTGTGATCTTCCTATTTGTATTTGCAAATGCTTGAAGATCCGAACGTTAAAAGGACTCAAATCCGGTATTTCCGCCGGTTTTGTGGGTGTTATGCTTTTTAGTATCAACGATGGCACGGAAGTGATCGCTTCCACGTTACCTACAATCACCACCCAAAGGGTAGCTTCTGAGCACATACTAAAAGGGGTTGTTCGCGATGAAAACGGGGATCCGCTCCCTGGTGTAAACGTGATGGTGAAAAATACCCAGAAGGGGGTTGCAACCGACAGTGAAGGGAAATTTGAGTTGAATCTAGCCGAGGGGGATCGGATTCTCGTCTTTTCATTTATTGGCTATACTACCTATGAAGTAGAGGTTTCCCCCAATCAAACTTTACTGGAAGTAGTCTTAGAAGCAGATACCAAAGCATTGGATGAGTTGGTAGTGGTCGGATACGGTACTGTAAAGAAAAGTGATCTGACCGGTTCGGTCGTACGTATAGATGCTACCGCATTTAAAAATCAGTCTTTAACACAGCTCACCGATATGTTGGCAGGCAGTGTCGCTGGCTTCCAATCAAACCAGGGCACATCTGCCGCAGGAGGTAGCTCTATGGAGATTCGTGGCGTCAATTCATTGAACGCTTCAACGTCCCCGATGATCGTTTTGGACGGTGTAGTCTATAACGGTAGCATCAGTGATATAAACCCATCCGATATTGAAACCATTGACATTTTGAAGGATGCAAGTTCTGCGGCTATCTTCGGTGCACGGGCCGCTTCAGGAGTCATTTTGGTTACGACGACGAGGGGAAAAACGGGCAAGCCAACTATTAATTTCACAACCCGGTTGGGGCTACAACAAGTTACTTCTGACCACTTTGCCGTTCGTGGCCCTCAAGGTTATCTCGATTTCCGCCGAGACTATTTTCGAACCTTGGGCTTAAGTCAACCCGAATATTACTGGCATAACCCGCAACAGCTCCCAGAAGGTGTAACCCTAGATCAATGGAGAAGTGCAAACCCCAATCCCAATCAAGACGATACCAGGGAATGGCTAAGTCGGCTCAACTTTTTCCCCATCGAAATTGAAAGTTACTTAGCCGGGCACACCGTTGATTGGGCTGATGAGGTACTACAAACTGCATTGCGTCAGGAATACGATGTCAATATCAATGGGGGAACAGAAAACTTAAAATATTATTGGTCAATAGGATGGGTAGACAATGATGGGATTATCAAGGGAGATCGATTTAAGACGCTTAGGACGAGGGTAAATCTTGATTTTCGGGTTACTTCATGGTTAAATATGGGAATCAATGCCCAATATGCTAACCGTGACCAAAGCACTACTCCGGCTTCCCTCGGGGGTATGCAAGCGACCAGTCCATACGCTCGTATATACGATGAGGACGGTAGTATTCGGTGGTATCCCCATGGCTATATCGGAGGGCAAAACCCACTGTTAAACTATTTGGGTCAAGATCGAGACAATAAATCGAGAAACTTGTTTGCATCCCTCTTTGCCGAAGTAGCTTTGCCATTCAATATTACCTATCGAATATCGTATCAACCGCGACTTACCTCAGCCTGGGACTACAATTACTGGTCCCCGGAAACCATTACCGGGGGTGACACTTACAGCATGGGTCGGGCACAGCGCGTAGACACACACAATTCGGAATGGATGGTCGACAATCTTCTGAAATGGAACCAGGAGTTCGGAGTTCATCGATTTGACGTCACTTTTCTATACAATGCCGAAAAGTATAGATCACTCTCTTCAACCATTACCAATAATACATTCTTGCCTAGTCCGTCATTGGGCTATCACGGGATGCAATTTGGAAACAATCCCGCGATGACCACCAACGATCAAAGATATACCGGCGATGGAATGATGGGAAGGATTAATTATTCACTGATGGATCGTTATTTGTTGACCCTATCCTTGCGTCGAGATGGTTTCAGTGCCTTTGGTCAGGATAATCCCAGGGCTTATTTCCCTGCGGCTGCCTTCGCATGGCGGGTATCTGAAGAACCCTTTTTTGCTTCAAACATCATCAACGACCTGAAATTCAGAGTTTCCTGGGGGGTAAATGGTAACCGTTCGATCGGCCCTTTTGCAGCTTTTTCTCAGATGAGTTCTACGCAGTACTTTAATGGGACTGACACGCAAATGGGGGTTCAAACCTCTACTCTGGCTAACAGGGGGTTGCGATGGGAAGAAACTCGATCTACCAATTTTGGTATCGATATCGCACTTTTATCTAATCGTATCAATGCTACCATTGATCTGTACGATATGGAAACAACCAACCTTTTGGTAAACCGGGCTCTCCCCAGGGTAACCGGTTTCCAAAATGTGACCACGAATATTGGAGCTTTGGGTAACCGAGGATTCGAATTGACAATAGGGAGTACAAACGTGAATAACTCCAATTTCGTTTGGAGATCAAATTTCAATTTCTCACTCAATCGGAATAAGTTAAAATCACTGTTCGGAGAAACCGGTAGTTATGTATTGGAAGGGAAAACACACACAGGTGAAATACCTGACTTTACCAATCAGTGGTTTATTGGTAAAGCTATTGATGCTATCTGGGACTATAATATCATCGGTATGTGGCAGGTGGAAGAAGCAGAGGAAGCAAAACGCTATAACCTTCGCCCAGGTGATATCAAAGCAGAAGATGTAGATGACAACGGAGCTTATGAAGCGTTACAAGACAAAAAATTCATCGGTTTTAAAGAACCACGTTACTTGTTTGGGTTCCGAAATGATTTTACCATTTTCAAAAACCTGACTGCATCTATTTTCCTACGGGCAGATCTTGGTCATAAAAGAGCATTTAGTCAATCGGTGGCAGGATGGTCAACCTTTGATCGGATTAGCACCGCAAACTATCCCTATTGGACACCCGAAAATCGAAGTAATGAATATCCCCGTTTGAGTGTAAACGATTCGCCTTTTGGCGGACGGGTTATGCCCTATAAGCCTACTTCGTTCCTTAGAATTCAGGACATTTCTTTGTCATACAATGTGCCGTTTGCCCTAACTCAAAAGATCAATGTTCAAAATGCGCGGGTTTTTGGAGCCATTCGTAACCTGTACAGTTTCGACAAATGGCCGGGTTGGGATCCAGAATCAGGACATAGCCCTATGCCACGAACGTTCACCCTTGGGTTGAATTTTGCCCTGTAAATAGGAAAGATAAGTTGTCCCGAACATCAAAAATTTGAAAATCATGTTACATCGAAATATTTATAAATTCTTCATCGCGGTATTTCTATGGGCAATATCGATGTCTTGTTCCGATAGTTTCCTGAAACCCCATCCGGAATCGTTTTTTACCCCTGAAAATATATTTGTAGACAAGCAAGGGTATCAAGCACTTCTGGTGACTATGCGCAAAGATTTGACCAGGGAACAAACAGCCCAAAAGAACTTTATGGCACACCAATGGGCAGCTTCCGAGGCCGGAGTCCCCTGGTTACAAATGGATTTTACCGCCCTGACTCCCAACTCCGACCGCTATCAGCAATTCGTAGTCCAGATCAATGATATTTTCCAAATGGTGAAAAATGCCAATACCATCATTTCGAGAATCGATGCTATTGAATGGTCGAGCGAAGCCGATCGTAACGAAATCCTGGCCGAAGCACTTTGGCATCGGTCGTACTGGTATTACAGAATGGTTGGGAATTATGGCGATTTACCCTTTGTACAAGAAGAGGTGAGTGGGGCTAAACTCGATTTCCAAACCCATAGTCGCTCGGCTATATTAAAGAAACTGCAAAGCGATATGGAATTTGCCGTACAATGGATGCCGGTTTCTACCCAACCCGGGATTCCTTCCAAAGGTGCAGGAGACCATCTTCTCACTAAAATCTATTTAGCCAATATGGAATTCGATAAGGCTATTGAATCCGCAAGCCGAGTGATCAATGGACCATACAAATTAATGACCGAACGTTTTGGCATAGATGCGGCAGATCCACGAAAAAACGTGATTTGGGACTTACATCGCCCTGAAAACAAAAACATTAGTCAGAACACAGAGACTATACTAGCTTTTGTAGATCGATGGGAAGCACCGGAAAAAGCGAGAACTCCAGGGTTATTCACCATGCGGGTATACCATTGTTCCTGGTGGCATAATGCCAATGGGAAAGATAAAAATAAACAGTTAGGCATGATTGATGCAGGGCCACTATACGATTCCTTGGGTCGTGGAAACCCTGATGTAGCCTTAAGTGATTGGCACAGTTATCGCATATGGGAGGAAAATGGGAAGGACTATAAAACGACCACTGACCTTCGTCGCGCAGATATCAACTGGTACGATAGAGAAGAGTTTCGATACAACAATCCCGCTTCTGTTCAGTACGGTGAGCCCTTCGATAT
>JBAYRB010000093.1:0-8106 GCA_041676905.1 Spirosomataceae bacterium | reverse complement strand
TGTTGTCGGGTGATGATGCCTTTACAGTGACCGGTATTCTCGAAAAAAACCTACGAGAAAGTGGGTATTTTGATCATTTGGATGAAATGGAATTAAAGCTTTTGGTGTTTTCCGCAATTGGTGCTGGTTTGGAAGTTGTGGTACAGACCTTTATTCAAAAAATACCGGCTACTCCCGAGTCATTGGCTGCTTTTCTTACGTCTCTGTTTATTAACGGAATTCGATAAGCTCATTCTTTGTAAAATACCCTTTTCACCCTTTCGCCGATACCGGTAAACAATTCATAAGGGATGGTGCCAATGGATTGAGCTAATTGTTCAAATGAGAGTTGACCGCCCATTGCAATCACGGTATCGCCTTCTTTTGCTTTTACGCCTGTAATATCCAACATGGTCATATCCATACAAATATTCCCGATAGTGGGGCAGAGGGTTCCATTGACAAGCATTTGACCGTTTCCGTTTCCAAATCGCCGGTCATAACCGTCTGCGTAGCCGATCGATACCGTAGCTATACGGGAGGTTTGATGAACTTGTCCTTTGCGACTATAACCCACCGTTTCGCCCGACGACACCTGTTTTATTTGGGAAATGGTAGCTTTAAGGACGCCTGCCGCCTGCAATTCCTTTTGTTTGAGGCCTGTCGTTTCAATGCCATACAACCCAATTCCGAGCCGCACCATGTCCAACTTGTATTCCGGAAAACGTATAATTCCGGCTGAGTTCAATATATGTTTTAGTACCGGATAGCCTAAGACCTTTTCGAGTAAATTGGCCCCTCTTATAAACCTATTAAATTGCTCTTGAGAAAAAGCAGTATGTTGCCCCTCGTCAGCACCAACCAAATGGGAGAAAATACTGGCAATTTTTAGACTGGGATTCTGATTGATAATATTTGAAAGCCAGTCATAGTCATCTTCAATAAACCCTAGACGATGCATACCGGTATCCAGTTTTAAATGGATCGCTGGGAGGTCCTTGTCGTTTTTTTGCGAGCTAAAGCTAAGCCATTCTAGCATTGAGTTGATACTAAAAATCTCAGGTTCAAGCTGGTAGGTCAACAAGGTTTCATAGGACGATGGCGGAGCATTCATCACCATGATGGGTAAACTGATTCCATTTTGTCTCAACATTACGCCTTCGTCGGGGTAGGCAACCCCTAAATAGTCGACGTGGTTATACTGCAAGGTCGAGGCAATTTCAGCACTTCCCGAACCGTAGGCAAAGGCTTTGACCATCGCCATAATCTTGGTTTGATTGCCGATTTGGCTTTTATAAAAGTTCAAGTTGTGCGTAATCGCATCCAGGTTTATTTCAAAAACCGTCAAATGCGCTTTTTGTTGGAGACGATTAACAATACGTTCAAATAAGAATGGCCGAGCCCCTTTTACGAGTAATGTGCTATTGGCCAACTCACCCATGTAGTGGCGTTCCAGGAAGTCTTGCGTACTCTCATAAAAGTACGATTTATCAACCTGGATATGGTGTTTGTTTTTACAAAATTGCTGTCCAATTCCAATGAACAGGTCGATACCTGCGGTGGAAAGTAATTGTCCGATGGCAGGAAAGAGATCTTCCGGGGATAATCCAGACTGTAGGATATCCGATAGAATGACCGCCTTTCGAGGTCTCATTTTTTGCCGGTTGAGGAAGCTGAGAGCCATCGACAAGCCTTGTAGGTCACTATTATACGTATCGTCGATTATATAAGTCTGGTAAATTCCTTCCTTCAACTCCAATCGCATCGAAACGGGACGAAGTTTCTCAATTTGGGATTGGATGTAGTCGGACGAAAACTGGAGTTCTAAAAGACAAATAATGCAATGCGTAATATTCTCCAATGAAGCCTCATCCGTATACGGGACGACGAACCTTTGGGTTCCGTAAAGACCAGCGAGTTTAATTTCAGTGTTGTTATCGTTGGTATTAAATTTGACCCGTATTCTCCCCTGGTCATTGGTCGACCACGATAACAATTCCAGAGCCGGATTAACCCGTTTTAATAGTAGATCAATTTCCGAGGTAATGGCCTGGTAATCACTACGAAAGATTAATTTTTTTGATTTGACAAAAAGCTTCAATTTCTCCGAAACTTTTTGGCGTAGACTTTTAAAACCTTCATTGTGGGCACTTCCTATATTGGTAAATAGCCCAATCTCCGGATCGATGATAGCCTGCAGTACTTCCATTTCCATAGGCAGGGATATACCTGCTTCAAAAATTCCTAACTCATGTTCCTTGCGTATATTCCATACAGACAGCGGAACACCGATACGAGAATTATAACTTTTGGGACTCGCGCATATTTTTTTGGCCGGCATAAGCATCTGTGCCAACCATTCTTTGACCACCGTTTTACCATTACTCCCAGTGATGCCGATGACAGGTAAATTGAATTGGGAGCGATGCAACTTACCAACTTGTTGCAATGCTTGGATGCTGTCGGGAACGACGTAAATATGGGTATCTGGCCAACTATTAAGTTCCTCCAGTTTTTCTTTAGAAATCACATCCGCCTGTACAACGAAATGGCGAACTCCTTTTTGGTATAAATCGGGGATAAACCGATGTCCATCATGACGTTCTCCTTTAATGGCAAAAAAAATCCCATTTTCAGGTATACTCACCTGGCGGCTATCTGTAAGTAAGTGTTTATCTGGGGAATAGGGTAATTCTGTGTGTATCATGTAGTAAATGACGTTCTGAAATTGGGGGCAAGTTAGGGATAAAGGCCCAAAGTTAGAGTTAGGCCCTCCATAATTTCGATCAACGAACCCTTGGGTGTAGAATCTGGTTACTTACCCGTTTTATTCGAAATAGGCCTAATTTCAAGGGCTCCTTAAAATATAGATATACGACAATTTGGCATGTTTTATTGAAGCTTATTCATTAAATCTGACAATTATTCGGGTTTTGGGAGTCGGTATGCAGTTTTTAAGATTTTATATACGAAATTAACAAGTCATAAAGCCATGAATTTCAATCAGTATACGATAAAAGCACAGGAGCTAATTCAGGAAGCCGCTCAAATCGCTCAGAGCCGTAGCCATCAAGCGATAGAAACCGGGCACATGCTTAAATCAATTCTTGAGGGTGATGTTAACACCTCTCATTTTTTGTTGGAAAAACAGCAGGTGTCTATTGCTACGCTGAAGAGTCGATTGGAAACCCTCATTAATAATTATCCACAAGTTCACGGATCACAACAGGTATTCTTAGGCAACGAATTATCGTCAGCCTTTACGAAGGCTCAGGCCTATTTAAAAGAATTCGGAGATGAATTTGTGAGCGTCGAATTGATATTATTAGGTATTCTGACGGGGAAAGATAACGTAGCTCGATTGTTACAAGAATTGGGGGCTTCAGAAAAAGGTTTAAAAGAAGCAATTAAAGAATTAAGAGGTAAGAATAATCCCGTGAAAGATCAAAATGCAGAAGCTAAATATCGTTCGTTGGAACGGTACAGTAAAAATTTAAATGAGCTGGCGAAAGCCGGTAAGATTGACCCTGTAATTGGGCGTGACGAAGAAATTCGAAGAGTTTTACAGATTCTCAGCAGGCGTACGAAGAACAACCCGATTTTGTTAGGAGAGCCGGGAGTGGGTAAGACTGCCATAGTAGAAGGCCTTGCCCAGCGGATTGTTCAGGGTGATGTTCCAGAAAATCTGAAATCCAAAACCATCGTGTCGTTGGATATGGGGTTGTTGATTGCGGGCGCTAAGTATAAAGGCGAATTTGAAGAGCGCTTAAAGGCTGTCATTAAGGAAGTAACCGACTCGGAAGGTGAAATAATTTTATTCATTGATGAGATACACACCTTGATTGGTGCCGGCGCTGGTGGGGAGAGTGCAATGGATGCTGCTAACCTTTTAAAACCTGCCTTGGCAAGAGGGGAGCTGCATGCAATTGGAGCAACCACCACCAAGGAGTATCAAAAATACATTGAAAAAGACAAAGCATTAGAGCGTCGTTTCCAAGCAGTGATGGTCGATGAGCCAAACATTCAAGATGCGATCAGTATCCTGCGAGGTATCAAGGAAAAATATGAATTGCATCATGGGGTTCGAATTCAAGATGACGCCGTTATTGCAGCTGTCGAGCTTTCCAATCGCTATATTACAGATCGCTTTTTGCCGGATAAGGCCATTGACCTAGTCGATGAGGCTGCCTCCAAGTTAAGGTTGGAAATGGACAGTGTTCCGGAGGAACTGGACGAACTGAACCGTAGAATTATGCAGCTTGAGATCGAAAGGGAGGCGATTCGTCGCGAAAATAATGTAGAAAAGGAAGCCGTTTTAAACAAGGAAATTGCCGAGTTAGGCGACAAACGCAATGCACTTCGGGCGCAATGGGAAAAAGAAAAAGAGGTTGTAAACGAAATTCGCATCCTGAAGGAAAATTTGGATCAACTGAAATTTGAGGCTGAGAATGCCGAAAGAGCAGGTGATTATGGAAAAGTTGCTGAAATACGTTATGGTAGGATTCCAGAATTGACGAAAAAGCTGGAAGAGCTTCAACAGGCTCAGGGAGAACGTAGTCTTTTACAAGAAGAAATTACCGCCGAGGACGTCGCCGAAATCGTGGCTAAATGGACAGGAATCCCAGTTAGCAAAATGCTTCAAAGCGAGCGCGAGAAACTGCTTAACCTCGAACAAGTATTGGGAGAGAGGGTAGCCGGCCAGGCAGAAGCCATCGAAGCCGTGGCCGACGCCGTACGAAGAAGCAGGGCTGGACTTCAGGACCCCAAACGCCCGATCGGAAGTTTTCTGTTCCTAGGCCCAACTGGTGTGGGAAAGACCGAATTAGCTAAAACATTAGCGGCGTATTTGTTCAACGATGAAAACGCGATGGTCCGCATCGACATGAGTGAATACCAGGAGCGTCATTCAGTGAGTAGGCTGGTAGGGCCGCCTCCTGGCTATGTGGGCTATGACGAAGGTGGGCAATTGACCGAAGCCGTTCGGAGAAAACCCTACAGTGTGATCCTCCTCGATGAAATTGAAAAGGCTCACCCTGATGTGTGGAATACGTTACTCCAGGTGTTGGATGAAGGTCGTTTAACCGACAACAAAGGAAGGACGGCGAACTTCAAGAATACGATCATCATAATGACCTCGAATATCGGTAGTCATATCATTCAAGAGAAATTTGCCGAAGACGAAGGCTGGAATCACACGTTGATTCTTGAAGAAACGAAGGAAGCCGTCTTAGAACTTTTGAAAAGTTCGGTTCGGCCAGAGTTTTTAAACCGGATCGATGAGATTGTCCTGTTCGAACCTTTAAGTAAAAAACATATCCGTCAAATTGTTGAAATACAATTTAAAGGAATTCAAAAGTTACTGGATGAACAGGGCATTACCTTGGAAGCTTCTGACGAGGTACTCGATAAACTCGGAGAAGAAGGATATGATCCTGCGTTCGGCGCGCGTCCGCTCAAACGGGTAATTCAGCGCCGAGTCCTCAATGAGCTCTCTAAAGGAGTTCTTTCGGGAGAGGTTTCAAAAGATTCGGTGATCATGATGACACTGAGTGCCGATGGTCAAATTCATTTCGAAAATGTATTACCCGGCAGTGTAGAAATATAGAGTGTGGGAAAACCATTTCGATGGTAGCCAGCAGGAGGGAGTGAACACTTCCTCCTGTTTTTGTTTTTGAGGTAAAGACGATGGGCGCAAGTATGTTTTCAGGGCGATTTCAAGAGGTATGATTTTCAAATAAAAAGAACTTTGCTGGGATAGGTCCTAGCGTTTGGTAAATTGTGCCCGATTTGACCTGAGACCTATGAGGATTTGGAAAAATGCAAGTCGTTTCGGATTGGACGGCTTTTTAGTCGGTTTACTCTTCGCCATCTTACTGGCCTATTTTTTACCCTATCCCGGTACGGTTGATAGCCCGTTTTTTATCGATGATATTGCCAATTATGGGATCTCACTGATTTTCTTTTTTTATGGCCTCCGTTTAGGCTTCCGAAAGTTGAGGGATGGGATTACGAATTGGCGTCTTCACCTTTTTGTACAGTCGGTCACTTATTTGATCTTCCCGTTAATTGGGTTGGGATTGAAGCCCTTTTTTTCGGGTGAAACCGGTGAGATACTCTGGCTGGGAATTTTTTTTCTCTGTGCTTTGCCCTCCACTGTATCATCCTCTGTGGTGATGGTAGGAATTGCCGGAGGCAACATCCCTGCAGCAATTTTTAATGCTAGTGTTTCAAGTTTAATAGGGGTGTTTCTTACGCCACTTTGGATGGGTTTAGTGTTTATGGGTACGCATTCAGCAATTGCGTTGGATGTCGTAATCTCAAAACTGATCGTACAAGTATTATTACCCCTGCTTTTGGGCATGTTGTTATTTTCAAGGCTGGGCAATTGGGCGATTAAAAACAGTAATGCGATCCGTATATACGACCAGACCATCATTTTGCTAATTGTCTATTGTTCGTTTGCACAATCGTTCACAGACCGGCTTTTTGAGCATATGGCTTTTGCGGATTTGGCTTCACTAGCTTTAGGTATGACCGGATTATTCTTTTTTATTTTCTTTTTGTCAAAAAGACTTGGGCAGGCCTTCGGTTTTAATCGTGCTGACCGTATTACGGCGATTTTCTGTGGATCTAAGAAATCGATGATGCAGGGCGCATTAATGGCTAACGTAATGTTTGCCGGTACAGCGCTGGCGGGAGTTATATTGCTTCCTATCATGATCTACCATTCGCTCCAATTGATTTTTGTAGGAATAATTGCCCGGAAATATACTGGGTTGTAATTAGTTGAGGCTCAATCGGAAATTTCGTAAATTGCGCGCTTTCATATTCATCAACTGTATGTTTTCCATATGATTTTAAGAAGATTTTTTCCCATTGCATTGTCCATGAGTGTAGCTTTTGTAGCTTGTGACGGGACCGATAAGACGCCCTCTAATCCCCTCCTGGCGGAGTTTAATACGCCGTTTGAAGCACCTCCCTTCGATAAAATTGAGTTCGAACATTTTCGGCCAGCTTATGAGGAAGCGCTGAGGATTCACAGTGAGGAAATTGACAAAATTGTAAATAACCAAGACGCCCCCAACTTCGAGAATACCATAGTCGCCCTGGATAATTCCGGACAGCTGTTACAGAGGGTCGCCCTCATATTCAATAGTTTGAATTCAGCCCATACGAACGACAGCATTCAAGGCCTTGCGCGGGAATTGGCTCCAAAACTATCCGCACATCGTGATGAGATTACGCTGAACCCCCAGCTGTTTGAAAGGGTTAAAACCGTCTGGGAAAATCGTGAACAAGAAAACCTGACGGAAGAACAAGCGCGATTACTGGAAATAACTTACAAAGATTATGTGCGTAATGGGGCTAACCTCAGTGATGAGGATAAGGAGAAATTAAAAAAGATCAATGCCGAAATTTCTGTATTGACCCTTCAGTTTGGTCAAAACCTATTGGCGGAAACGAACGCCTTCGAATTGGTGATTGAAGATGAAGCCGATTTATCGGGTCTTTCCCCAGAATTAATTGCTGCTGCTGCCGAAACAGCCGCTTCAAAAGGCAAAGAAGGCAAATGGGTGTTCACCCTTTCCAATCCTAGCGTTATGCCTTTTTTGCAATTTGCCGATAACCGTGAGCTTCGCAGAAAAATTTGGGAAGCTTATAAAAATAGAGGAGATAACCAAAATGATAAGGACAATAACGAGATCCTAATTAAAATTGCTAATCTACGATTGGAAAAAGCAAAATTATTAGGCTATCCAAATCATGCTGCCTATGTGTTGGAAGAGGCGATGGCGGAAAATCCCGACAATGTCTATAAGCTTTTAAATGACCTCTGGAAGCCTGCACTCGCTCGTGCAAAAGGGGAAGCCGAGGATATACGTAAAGAAATCCTGGCATCGGGAGAAAACTTTAAACCTGAACCTTACGATTGGCGGTATTATACCGAAAAAATTCGCCAGAAACGTTATGCCCTCAGTGACGATGAATTGAGACCTTACTTCAGCTTGGATAGAGTGCGTGATGGTGCATTTCATGTAGCGAACCAATTGTATGGACTTACCTTTAAACGACTTGATAATATGCCCATCTATCACGAAGAAGTGGAAGTTTATCAGGTTTTGGACA
>JBAYRB010000092.1:0-8124 GCA_041676905.1 Spirosomataceae bacterium | reverse complement strand
GGTTGTGAATGTGATCGATGCCATCCTTTTGGCCATGTGTTTATTCACTTAAGTGAAAAAATCGCAAAGATTATTCATCGCTACCACCCCCAAACACGACTCTATTTTACCAATCAGAAATTCGATAACGAAAGTGACCAGGCGATTCTGGATTATTTGAATGAAAAGCCGAGGGAATGGCTTTGGGCTTGGGGGTATGGACCAGGTTCTGATGCAACGAGTTGGCAACCGGGTCACCGTCAAAACCATCGCATGGATCTTTTTCGTTATCCTGGATTCGGCCCCTATGGACTTTATCCCAAAGCGCTACTCCATCATTTACCTGCCCGGCACCCAATACTTTATTTCAACGAGGTGACCCATTGGCGCTATGCTCAGCATGGTTACATCCAAATGTACCCCAGAGCTGACCGCGACGGCAACCTACCGCCCCATTGGAGTCACGAAATCTACGAACGACGTCCAGATCAGGCATTGACAATGGTTTATGACCGATTGACGTTTTACGCTTGGCCGCACTATTACCACCGAGTTTTCAACGACCTCATGCGCTATGGAGTGGGTGATATTACACATTCCAGTGGTAACCATGATCATTTTAACCAATGGATGTGGCAACGGTTACTTTGGAACCCTAGACTGCAAGTCCAGGAAGTTGTCGAAGAATATGCCAAAGCTTGGTTTGGAACGGAAGCAGCCCCTTTGATGACCGCTGCCATACTCCAATTAGAGTCAAACTTGGAGGAATTGAAAGATCAACCCCTGCATCAAAAAAAAGGGATCGAAATTTATTATGACCTAGTTAAGCGGGCAGGTGACAAAATCCCGAATAACTTAATGAAAAACAACTGGTTGTGGCGAATGTACATGCAGAAAGGGGCATTGGATCTTTATATAAAACACGACCTTACGCAGCAAATCCAAACACAAAATGAAATTGAGAATAGTCTAAGAAAAAATGCTCGAAACCCGGAATGGAAGTTGTTGGAAAAACAAATCGATAACATCCTCCAACAGGAAACCCCTGCCATGAAAAGTCTTCGCGAGGAAGCCACCCGGCTTGGGGAAGAAAGTAACCAAATTTTCGGGACGCGCAGTGAAGGGATTTTTAACCTTCGGCACGATTACATCGGACTGGGGTGGCTGAGAAGGCAATTGCAAAGGGCGCAACAAGTTACGTCACAAGCCCAGCGCGAAGAAATATTGGCCATGATTACTGACTACGAGGGTAAAAGTGTAGATGCTTATTACGATAATTTGGGCACAGCGAATCATGCTCCTCATGTCGTCAATGGGTATCCTTATGATCATGGTCAACCCTATGTCCCGACCATGCTTTCGGAGAACAATCGACCCAGTCAACGCTCGATGCATTTCACTCAAAACGAAGATGAAGGTGTCACCTTACTTTACACAAATTTGCCGTCGGGCCAAAATTACCGAATACAACTTACGCTGGTGAGGCCTGTTTTTCAAGAGCGTTATGCGGAACTTATGAAACAAAAGTCGCAATCGCTTTACGCCAACGGAAAGTTAGTAGCGAAGGATCTGGAACTCCCCGAATTTATGAGCGATCATTTCACCTTTGATATTCCAGCTACATGGATTCAAAATGGTCAACTGGAAATCAAATTCATAAAAGACCCTTCCGTATTATCGGGTGATCGGGTAACTACCGAACAGTGGCGTAATACCGGTGGCTGGGGTACGTTGTTGTCTGAAGCCTGGCTGATTCCGGTGAAGTAAGTCACCCAAATTGCTGGTCAATAGGTTATAAAGTTCCATTTTATTATAAAACTTATAAATATTATCTTATTTTATCCAACAACCTGAAAGAACTTTACTAACTTTGTTACTTTATAGATCATCATGGGGTCCTATAAAGATAACACGATAGAGGAGTTATTCCACCTGCTCAAAGAGGGGGATGAAAACGCCTTCGTCGAGATTTATCGACGAAATTGGCGCATGATGTTTGATGCTGCTTACCGACGTCTGCATGATGAAAGTGCATGCGAAGATTTGGTCCAAAATATCTTTACAGATCTTTGGGAAAGGCGGGCGACTCTTCAAATCGAGAATCTCACTGGATATTTACTCTCGGCGGTTAAGTTTCAGGTGATAAAGTACAGTACCAGAATCCCGTATTCCATACCCCTATTAGACAAACTGGAGACTCAGTTTATTTCCCCCCTTGGATCAGAAGATCCGCTGATTGAAGCCGAATCCATGGAATTGGTGAAACTTTGGATAGCAGCGCTACCTGAAAAAAGGAGGGAAATTTTCCTAATGCATTATACTGATGAAATGAGTACGGCTCGAATAGCGGAAATCTTAGGTATTTCGCAAAAGACCGTTCAAAATCAAATCAATACAGCTTCAAAAACGATACGAGATCAACTATCGAAAATGTTTTTGCTCCTGATTGGGCTGTTTATGCACGCTTGAATTTAAAAGCGGAACTACTTCCACCCCCAGAATAAAAAAATTTCAACATCCTTTTGGGAGTTTTTGCGAATTCGGGTACCTATAGGTATAAGCGAACAAAATGGAACCATTCGATAATCGACAGGAACTGATTCAAATCTTCCAAAAGTATTTAGATGGCAACGCCACTCCGGAGGAACAACGCTTTGTGGAGGCATGGTACGAATCATTTGGCAAAGATGCGGGGATTACCGATTCGTATACCGAGGAACAGCTCGGGCAAATGGAAGCCCGCATGGAGTACGAGTTAAAGAAACGTATGGAGGCTAGTCGTCCAAGACCACTTTGGAAATCATTGCACCGATTAGTTACGCCCAGCCGCGTAGCTGCAGCTGTTTTTCTGATTTTATCGCTAGCCGGTGCTTGGTATATTATGTCGAACCAAGGTAGTAAAGAAACGATGACCGATGAGTCCACCTTGCATGCGATTGATTTGCCGCCGGGTTCTGACCAGGGGATTCTTACACTTACCGATGGCTCTCAAATTGTGCTCGGGAGTGTTTCAACGGGGATGTTGGCTCGACAAGGCAATACGCTTATACAAAAAATTGAGGATGGGTTGGTTGCTTATACGGGGGAAGATGCCTCCCTCGAACCCGGTCTAAATACGCTGACCGTCCCTTCGGGCGGAAAATATAGCTTGGTATTGCCCGACGGGAGTAGGGTTTGGCTAAATGCAGAGTCATCCATCACCTTTCCTACCGCATTTTCAGGTAGGAAGCGATCGGTGAAAATATCCGGAGAAGTTTATTTCGATGTCGCAAAGGATCCTGATCGTCCGTTTATCGTTCAAGTGGGAAATAACCGCCAAATCCGTGTTTTAGGGACGCAGTTCAACGTTAATGCCTACAGTGATGAAGAAGAAATTACCACTACCTTACTGGAGGGGAGTGTCGAAATATTGCCCGGAGGAAACGCTGGTTTAGCAGTCAGGTTAAAACCTGGAGAACAAGCTGCATTTTCGGAAACGGGGCAGATCAGCGTCCGGCACGGCGTCAATACGGATGAAATCGTAGCTTGGAAAAACGGTATGTTTCATTTTGAGAAGGCCGATATTCAGAGCGTAATGCGACAGATTTCACGCTGGTACAATGTAGAAGTGGTGTACGAGGGTCCATTACCCAACCGGAGTTTTTCGGGCAAAATCGACCGTCAGTCTAATGCCTCAGAAGCCCTTGATATTCTAAGGTTTACTGGCTTAAATTTTAGAATTGATGCGCTGCCCGATGAGTCCCGAAAAGGGAAAATCACTGTGTTACCCTAACAAAAAATGTAAATCGAACCGATATGAGAAAATATCTACGGAGTCCCTAAACCATAACTGGCAGCCAGAAAAAAACCGCAGAAGTGTTGGAGCCACTTCCACGGTGAATGTCGGGTTTGCCAAACTCTTGACAGAGTAAAACATAGATTCGGAAATCCATTTTAAACCCAAACTGTACAAAGGTAATGAAAATTTTTGCGTATACACTCGCTGTATTGTCGAGAGACATCAGGAGTAAACCGCCGGCTGGCGTTATTGCCCTAAAATTCAGGCTTAGTCCTGGCTTACGAAAGCAATTGATTAGACAAATGAAACTGATCACGGTACTCCTAATTATGGCATTGGTTCAGGCTGGAGCGACCGGCTACAGCCAGCAGGTCACGTTGAGGGAAAAGAATGCATCGGTAGAAGCTGTATTTCACGCGATTGAAAAGCAAACAGGCTATGTATTCTTTTACGATCATGCGGATTTGCAGCATCAAAAAATCAGCATTAACCTCAAAAATGTCACGTTAGAAGAAGCGTTGGACCGATGCTTTGCAAAACTTCCGCTTACCTACAAAATCATTGGTACCACGATTGCGATTAAACGGAAGGAACAGGCGGTGTTACCGCGTTCGCAAACTCAAAATCCTGCAGCACCCCCACCCATTTCTCCATCCAGCACACCGGTTACCGATCCACTCTCTCCTCTACATCGTGAAATGACGTCCTTACCCAAGCCGGTCGTTCAACGTATAGTAGGTAAGGTTAACGACGAAAATGGAGAGCCACTCCCAGGAGTTAGCATACTCATCAAAGGAACTCAGCAAGGGACAACAACCGACGGTGAAGGCCGTTTCCAAATCGAAGTATCCAATGAAAACGCAGTTTTAGTTTTTTCCTTTGTAGGTTATGTGAGCCAGGAGGTGATGGTAGGAAGTAGAAGTTCTCTGGAGATTACCATGCAAAGTGATCAAAAACTATTGGACGAATTGGTAGTAGTAGGTTATGGTACGCAATCTAAGGAAAAGTTAACAGGTGCAATAGCAACAATTAGGAGTCAAGATTTGGAAAATCGTCCAACGGCTTCCCCGGCTAACTTATTGCAGGGGTTGGCTCCGGGCTTGACGATTTCCAAAAGTGGTCAAGGTGATTATCCTAGTGCTACCTCAACCGTGAAAGTTCGCAATTTTGCTACTTGGAAAGGAGGTGATAATCAGCCACTTTATGTTATCAATGGTTTTATCAGGGACAAAGCAGCGTTCGATAACATCAACCCAAACGATATCGCCTCAATTTCGATACTAAAAGATGCTGCTTCGGCATCTATATACGGTATGAAAGCAGGTAATGGAGTCATTCTTATAACGACTAAGTCTGGAAGCACATCACAAACAAGAATATCGTACAATGTTAATTATTCGATAAATAACCCTACCCGTCTGCCAAGACTTATGAACGCCTACGAAGATGCGACATTGCTAAATTCGATATATCGTGTTTGGGGATATCCAGAAAACCACCCTAGTTTCTTTGCTCCTGATGAACTTGAGCACTTTAAAACTAACACGTATAGCCCTTTTGATGATGCATGGAAGCAGCCATGGAGCACCAACCATAACTTATCAATAAGTGGTGGCGAAAAAAAGATACGGTATTTTGTTTCGGGGAGTTTCTTACGACAAGGGGGGGGATTAAATCAGCAATATGATAAAAGCACACTTGCCGCTAAACTCGAAGGAGACATTGCAAAAGACTTGAGCTTTACCCTTAACGTAGACGGTACCTTCGGCAACAATCACCGTCCGAACTTTCCTTTTGGAACGGATCAGAACATGAGTTATTTCTGGTATTACATGTATTATGCGTTGCCATGGAAACCTACTTTCATTAATGGGTTGCCAGTCGCTGGAGGACCAGGGGACCCCTCAAACGGGATGGTGTTTGTTCGCAAAGAATATATGAGAAACAACTATCGTATTGATCAGAACAATTTGTTCAATACCATTTTTAATCTCCAATACGAAATATCACAAGTGAAAGGATTGGCCATCCGTGCTACGGCAGCGATTAACAAAGGCCAAGGCTACCACAAGTATTTTAATGCTGCTGATAGGGTATATTTCTTTAAATTAGCTGGCACAAACAATCATATTGTCACTAATGAGCTGGATACGAGTAATCCAGGAGGGGTTTCTGCGCTGAATAACATTGTCTCAGGAGCCTATGGCGCACCTCAATATCTCCAAACAGGTTACAACCAGACCTTTGGTTACCAGCTTGACTTTATGGTAACTTACCAAAACTCATTTGGAAAGCATGATATTAATGCTTTCGTTGCATTCGAGCCCGCAGAAAGCAGGAGCAACTATTTGACTGGCGTTGGCCTCTATTACAACAATTTGAACTTCCAGGAGATCAACGGTGCGGGAACTTCGGCTGAACATAGAACAGCATCGGGAACATCTAATTATCATGGCCAACAATCTTATTTCGGACGTGTGGATTACAATTATGATCAGAAGTATCTTTTCGGGGTTACATTTCGGGCAGATGGCTCCATGAAGTTCGCACCTCATAGAAGGTGGGGATATTTTCCTGCGGTTTCAGTGGGATGGAACGTAGCAAAGGAGAAATTTTTCGAAAACTTGACACCGATTGTCGAAAACTTCAAAGTCAGAGCAACGTATGGTCTTACAGGGACTGACAATGTTGAAGCATGGCAGTGGCAACAAAATTACAATTACAATACAAGTTCAGGTACTATTCTTGGAAGCGGTGTTCCACCAAGTATATCCCTTGGTACTTATGCCAATCCAGATGTGACATGGGAACGTAATTATGATTATAATTTCGGATTTGATGTAGGTACAAAAAACGGTTTAATTAGCGTTACCGCTGATTATTGGTATCGAAAAACCAAGGATATATTGGATGTCCGCATAGCCTCTACCCCCGTCACAGTTGGAGCGCGATTGCCCGCGGTCAATTATGGAGAAGCTTCAGCTCAGGGTTTTGAGTTTTCCATTAGTCATGACAATAACGTCGGTAAGTTGCACTACCACGTCGGCGGAAATTGGGCTGTTTCTTCAAATAAGTATCTCATAAAGGATCAAGCTGCCAGTGTACGCGATTATCAGAATCAAATTGGACGGCCGATAGATGGATGGATCATGGGCTATCAAGCAGAAGGCATTATACGGGACCAAGAAGACGTCAATCGAATCTTAGATGAAAAGGGAGAAGACTTTACGATATTCGGTTATAAACCAATGCCAGGAATGCTTATGTACAAGGATATTCGTGGACCACTTGGTACAGACACCCCAGATGGTAAAGTGGATGTAAACGATCAAACCCCGCTCAGCTTCAATGGAAGTCCAAGAATAAGCTACGGAGTTGATTTCAGTCTCTCATGGAAGGGAATTCAACTTTCTACGATTTTTTCAGGATTCGGCCGATATGATGTGATGCTACCAAGTGGCTTTACAGGTGTAAGAGCTGTCGGAATATACCAAAATAATTTAAAAATTTGGGAAGATAGTTGGCGCCCGGATAACACTCAAGCTTCATTACCTCATGCAGGATATGGGGACCAAGGCGTATTCCAACCTTCGACATTCTGGATGCGCAAAGGTGATTATTTACGCCTGAAAAACGTTATGATAAGTTATGCATTGCCCAACCGCTTATTAAGTAATAGCGTCTTCAATGAGGTAAAAGCATACTTTAGTGGAGAGAACCTTTTTCTTTGGGACCACATCAAAATCTATGACCCTGAATTAGGCGGGGTACTTGCGTATCCATTGATGAAGACATTTACCTTTGGACTGAGTGTCAGTCTATAATCTTTCGTTAAGCTTAAGATATAACAATCATGAAAAAAATATTTTCCTTTTTCGAAATAAGGTATAATTTGATATTTATTATGTCATTATGCATGGTTGGATGCGACAAAATCTTTGACCAGCCAAACGTCGGTTCTATTACCCCAGATGAAGTATGGACTAACCCTGATAATGTAAAGCTCTTTGTAAACAATTTTTATGGAATTTTGCCTGCTTGGAACAGGTTTGAAACATTCACTGAAGAGGGAGGTGAAAGTACGATTAATTCATTCCTAGGTGGACGACAACAAACAACCAGCAGTTTTCCGGGAGAAGTTAATTGGGAAAATGCATACGCTACTATCAGGGGTATGAACACGTTTTTCCGAGAAATAATCATGGTTCCTATGGAGGAGGAAGAAAAGGAGCTTTTAAAAGGGGAGGTATATTTTCTATTGGCGTTCCAATATTTTCAGATGCTTAAAGTTTACGGTGGGGTACCGCTAGTAACGGAACTACAAGACCCGTTAGACTCAGAAACGACAAGGGTCACACGAAACACAT
>JBAYRB010000091.1:0-8171 GCA_041676905.1 Spirosomataceae bacterium | reverse complement strand
CCAAATAGGATTGGGGGCTATCGCTGTTACTACCTTACTGTCATTTATAAAAGACTTGTACCTCATCAAAGATCAGCTTAATCCTTATCCTTGGATAATGGTAGGGATAATGGCCGTTTATGTGGCCTGGGCAGGTATAGTTGCCTATCAATACCGACGCTCGAAGAAGAGTACCCTGGGGACAGGCAACTATGTGTTAGATAATTAGACGTTCACCGATTTAAAAGAAAGTGCTGTGTTTAACCAAAAGAAAGCCCGCATACGTTAGAACAATCACTGGTAATAAATATGAATGCAATAGGGTACATGAGACGTACTGTCGAATGAAAATTTGATTGTTATTTATGCAGGTATGAAAAAATACTATTTTTGGAATGTGAGCGATTAGTCGGGGTTCTGATTAGAAAGTCTCACCTATTTATACATCCGATGCGAGATTCCTACGACCGTCTATACACGCTAAGTTGGGTTACCGATGCTAACGATCTAGCAGATGATCCCGATTCCATTGATGAATTTTTCGAGCTTTATCAGGATCCGACCAACTTCCCCGATCCGGATGAATTAGAGGACCCGGATTTTATTCGGGATCGCATTGCCTCAAGCAATAACAATCCACATACACACCTGTTGATCTTTAAACTGAGGAATGCTGACGGAAAGCCTAGGGTTATTGCCGGTGGGATAATCGAGTTCTATCCGGATAGTTGTTGTATTCTTGTCACTTATTTATTTGTTCATGAAGCCTTTCGCGGTTTCAAATTGCCGGGTCAGCACCAGAATATTGCTGAGATCATGATCCATAGTGAACAGGGATTAGTGGGTTTGGTTCGACATCTGACTAAGAAATACGGTAAAGAAGTGAAAGCCGTTTTTTTTGAATCTAATAATCCGTACCAAACTGATTCAGCGTCAGATTCCATGCCTCCCGAAATGCGGTTACGTTTTTTTAAACGGAATGGAGGTAAAAAAGTCGATTTTGAATACATACAACCCCCGCTCGATGACGATAAAGGAATCGTGACCAATATGTATCTCCTTTGTTTTCCAGGCATTTCGGGTTTGTCCGACAAGATGCCGATTGGCGTAGTGATGGGATTTTTAATTGAATTATCCAAAAGTCTGGATCAAAACAAACCTCCTGGATCACCTGCTTGTTATGGATTGGAAAGATATCAACGAGATAGGGAAGTTATTTCAAATTTGAATGCCTCGAATCTTGATTTGATTGCTTTAGAAGGGTTTGTTGTGCAGGGCGTCAATGTGATTCAAACCATGTACCAATCGTTATTGGACCGTAGAGTCGACGGGGAAAAAGTAGCGTTGATCGCTATTCCGGGAGCCGCTTAGTAGTGCAATTTACACATTTCCAATCTCGTTTGATTTGGTAAAGGAATTTCCTTTAACAAGGATGATCCATTCGAACAACACCTTAATCACCAATAGAATTTATGCATTTAATTGAATCGGATCGCCATGAACTAATTGAGGCGGTCGGCCTTTTGGAAAACCCTGGAATTGCTGTTAAAATCAGCAATGTAGTCGGTATGCCTATTGAAAAAGGTCTTGAAATGCTTCCTAAAAATTGGAGTATTAAAATTAATGACGTCAGAAAATCGGCCTTGTTAAAAGCAATTGATGTGGCGGTTAACACCCTTGAAAGCAAACCCAAAAAAGGACCAGCCAATTGGTTTCACAAGGGGGCTGTTGCTACTTCCGGTGCTTTGGGTGGTTTTTTCGGATTGGGTGCTTTAGCCATCGAACTTCCGGTTACCACAACGCTTATGCTCCGATCGATTGCAGACATCGCTCATAATCAGGGGGAAGACATCCGTGATATGCCTACCAAATTAGCCTGTTTGGAGGTATTTGCTCTTGGTGGAAATAGTGAAAGTGACAATGCTGCGGAGAGTGGGTATTTTGCCGTAAGAGCCGCCATGGCAAAGTCAGTTGCAGAAGCTGCAGAATTTGTTGCAGTAACGCAAATAGGTAAAGAAAGTGCTCCCGTGTTGGTTCGCTTTATTACTAGAATTGCCGAAAGGTTCAGTATTCCAGTTTCGCAGAAAGTGGCGGCTCAGGCAATCCCCTTGGTGGGAGCTGCGGGTGGTGCTTTGGTAAATACCTTGTTTATGGACCATTTTCAAGACATGGCCAAAGGGCATTTTATCGTCAGAAAACTGGAACGTAAATACGATAAGGATTTCATTAGAGAGTTGTACGAAGAAATTCGTAGAAGTGAAGAATCGAACTAATTTTGATAAAAAAAAAACAGACTGAAAAGCTTTTAATTGGGCTATTCAGTCTGTTTTTTAGCTCCCCGATGAATAGGAAATGCGGGTTGACATAGGCATTTCATTGTTTAGGGCATCGAGTAGCTTAAAATGGAATGGAGATTTTCAAATCCCTATTCGAGACGTTCAAATGCTACTTTAAAATGTTTTTAAGGTAGTCTACACATTTTCCAACTTCGGTAACGGCATCCGACCCACTAGGAATATTGTATTCCAGCTCCACATCACAATAGATAGGCCATTTATTGGATTTGATCGCCTGGAATATATCACTCAGGGGTGTTTCTCCCTCACCAAACGGACGGTTTTTATCCGGATCCCTGTGCTTAGGACCGGTTTTATCTTTCACATGAATACTCACGATACGGTGATGTAGACGGTTCAAAACATTTACCGGATTATCGCCCGTGGCTCCAAAATAATGGCCTACATCAAAATTGAGCATTAGACGATCCCCGTGTGCTAGTATTTTATCAAAGCTAAAGCCCGGTCTACCAGGTTGGCCGTGATTATGCAAAATGACGTACATCTTGTGTTTGTCGGCAAACGGAGCCATTTTCTTCGCAGTTTCTTCAGAAATCTCCATTGAAATTCCCTTCGCACCTACCGCTTTTGCTGCTTTAAAAGCGTAGTCAATTTCTTCATCAGACCAGTTTGGGTTTCCTAATTTCAAAATGTGGATGTTGACACCCCGTTTCTTGAATAGCTTTTTTACCGCCTTGAACTTATCCATAGAAACATTTTTGCGCCATTCTCGAATAGCCTCCGCATCCTTCGTTTCGGGGATTCCGGCATATCGTTCAACCGGTCCGCCCATTAATTCAACCGAACTGATTCCCGACTTGACAATATAATCGAGAGTGGCTTCGAGGGATTGATCAGGCAAGGAGCGGTAACTGTACGTAATCGTTCCGATTTGAACTCCATTTACCTTGGAATTAGGTTTGCCCTGCCCCCAAACAGATATAAAAGGGGTTAATAGTAACGACAGCGCTAAAAAAGCAGACTTAATAAGTTTTATGTGCGAATGCATTGTTTAAAATAAGAATTATAGTGAATAGGGTCTTCTGTATTCGTAATGATTTAATCGGTGGTTGGCGGCTTCTTGATCATCCCCAAAACTCAGGGTTACAGGATCCCACTTGACCGGACGTTGTAATTCGATGGCGATATTGACCAGACAGCAAAGGGTATTCGTGCTACATCCAGCCTCTACAGGGGCAATCGTATTTTTCCGAGAGCGGACAGCATCGATAAAATCTTGCATATGAGGTGCCGGCGCCTTCGGGTCAGCCGGTTCAGGCTTACTTACTAACGAAGGATCGGAGCATTCGATGAATCCTCTTGCTACCTTAATCCAACCTTTTGTGCCATTAAATCGCACGCCTTTTCCACCTTCTTCCCGGAAATCCTGCTCCGTCATTACTATTCCGTTGGCATATTTCATGGTGTTGTACTGAGCCCCCTTATAGCCTTTAGGAATGTATTCAATCGGCCCCAGTCCATCCATTCCTATGGCTGCTTGTGCGATATCAAACATATGGGCGCCCCAGTCCGAGGTATATCCGTTCCCTGTTTCCCGATACCAACGCCAAGCTCCCCAAATCTTTTCGTTCTGTTCCGGATTAAGCGATATCGGTGGCGCTAAATCAGGATGGTAGTGGATCTTTGGATCATTGAGTGGGCCTAGCCAAAGATTCCAATTCAGCGACGCGGGTACCGGTTGTTTAGGGAGATCAAAGGGTTTCGGCGGTTCCCCGACGGAGGCATAAATCGTTTCGATATGGCCAATCGCCCCACTACGCACCAGTTCAATCGCACGCTGGAATTCTTTTCCAGAACGTTGCTGGCTCCCAACCTGCAATACCGTCTTGTTATCCCTGACCGTTCGAACCATTTTGATCCCCTCTTGAATAGTATATGCGAGGGGTTTTTGAACATATACATCTTTTCCGGCTTGACTGGCATGAATGGTATGTAAGGCATGCCAGTGATCCGGTGAAGCAATGGATACAGCGTCAATGTCCTTACGCTCCAACATTTCTTCATAATACTCGTAGGTATCACAACGTGGAGCTATGTTCTGAGACTTTTGCCAGTTTTCAACCCGCCGCTTAAAGCGCTCCCGTTTTAAGGCGTCTACATCGGAACCGGCAATTACCTGCACCCCTGCCGATTTAGCAAAATTTCCGAAATCACCTAGTCCTTGGCGTCCAAGGCCTATGAATCCCATCGTAACCCGATCACTAGGGGGGATTCGGCGACCGTCCGGAAGACGCCAACTTGGAAGTATGGTCAAGCTTGTCAAACCTAAGGCCGACATTCCCAAAAAGTTGCGGCGACCAATAGCGTTCTTTTTTGTTTTCTCCATTTATATCAATCTGTTATATTTTATCGGATTATATTCAATTCAAATAACATCATTTTCCACTTTTGCACCCTCCAGATTCAGTATTAGAGACCCTGAATGGTGTTTCGAAGATGGACATAAATGAATCATTTCCCAAGTCCTTGCCGATTCATGCCAAAAAGCCATCCTTAGTTAAAGCATTTTTATGCTCAGTTTTAATGATATGCTCAGTTTTAATGAACTGAAATCGGCGTTACCACTTTTTTTAGGGGATTGCCTCTCTGCGTTATCGATATAAATTCCGTTTCGAAGGCTTCCTTCCCTATGTTAGAAAGACGAAATAATACGGGGCAAACCTTTTGTTTTTTAGATTAGTGATAGGAGTTGAGCTTTTTGGGGATAATATTCGTAGAAAAATACAATTGTGTATCGGGTGGAACGTTAAGTATGAACAAACTAAATTTAACGACATCATGTCCATGAAAAAAATGAGTATATGGCTAGCCGTAATAGGCGGGTTACTCTTCGCTTCCTGCGAAAAGGAGGAAATTGTTTCTGAGGGTACACTTCCTACGGTAGCAACCCAATTTATCAGCACGCATTTCCCCGATGAAAATGTGTTACAGGTGAAGAAAGAAAAAGATTTTATCGGGAAATCGATATTTGAAGTTCTTTTGAGCAACAATTACGAACTGGAATTCAAAGAAAGCGGAGAAGCTCAGAAAGTCGACGGCAATGGGAAACAAATTCCAGAAGCTGTTATCTCGCCGACGACAATCCTGACGTATTTGGAGACAGAATTTCCGGACTTTTACGCGATCGCCTGGGAGAAAGATTCCAATGGTGAAGTTGAAGTAGAATTGAATAATGGTTTAGAGCTTCGATTCAACAAAGAGGGTGAATTCCTCCGTTTCGACGACTAAGATTTAAAAGCCTACCTGTAACTGGATACGGACTAGGGAGCCTTTGTGGTGATTATCGGGCAGACGGAAATCTTCAAATTTGCGATTCGAAAGGGTGAAAGCCGCAATAAATTCGACGTATTTTGAGAGATACCAGTCTGCCCCAAATTCCAATTCTTTAACGATATAATGACGGGCGTCGCGTTCATGTTTTTTTGCGCCGTTAAAATGCTGTATGCGCGCATAGGGGTACAATCGCTGTTTTTTGAACTGTATTTTGTAGTTGGCCAACAAATACCCTCCCCACAGAGGCTGCGTAGTGATTTTGTGGGAGTTATGGGTAAATTCCGGTCCTATACCCCAATTGTATTCCGCCTGTAATCCAAAGGGCTGCGGAAACAGGACGGACGAAATTGCCACTCTACGATCGGGGTAAGTTTTGGTTTCATTCGTTAAAACCCCCTCTGTAAGTTTAGCATCAGCTATGGTATATTTACCGGTATAGCCTTGTAGCGAAAATTCCAGAAATTGCTTACCGATGTCCAAAGGGTAAGTAACTCTTACCACTAAATGTTTATTATTGTTCAGATCTTTGAAGGTACTTTGCCCTTGAAAGATACCTGCTGAAATAATTCCTTCGTCCCCCGTACCTTTTAGCCCATTTTCGGAGCGGGCTTTCAACATTTTTTGGTACCGCTCGGGAGTCCAATAGAAAAATAAACCCCAGTCACGTTCGTTTATAAAAGCACTATTGACTGCGTCATTTCGGTCGAGGGGGACCCGCTGCCGTGACGATTGTATGTTTTCAAATCCGTAGAGAACCTTCGTCTGTCCCAGTCTTACGCGAAATTCTTTTTTCTTGTCAAAACGGTATTCAAAATACATATCCCGTAGGGTCACGGGGGTACCTCCTTCAATGAGTCCTCCAAAATCCGGTTGTATCGTGAATGTCAGTTGGGGATTTAAATGGAAATCAAATGAAAATCGGAGTCGCCGAAAATATAATCCGACCCCGGTACCCCAGGATTTATCGCATTGTTCGCATTCCAAATTCGGATTGGTTTCAAAAAGTTCGTTGTAACGGAGTTGCGTATATCCACTGATATCGACCCAGTCCCATTTCTTGCTTTTTGTGTTGGTTTCGAGGGGTAGAGTCGAATCTACTTGTGCATATAACGTCAGTGGCATCAACGAGATAACCACTAGGGAAAGTATTTTTATCATATATCAACAACCGTGGTGTGAGGCAGTAAAGAATAAATAATAACAGTTGTTTCAAATAGCCGTGTTAATGGATTAGTGGTGTATTTATGATTAGACAAAACTAGTAATAAAATCGGACTTTGAGCCATTCTTTTGCAAATTGGGTGTCCAGCCTAAATAGGTTTATTCATTCCAAATTGGAGGGGAGGAGCTGAATACATAAAATAGGAACTAATACTTTTATGTAACTTAGCGGAAAAAATTTAGGCTAATTTTCAAGGCTAGTCGTTGGAGAAATAAGATAGCGAAAATTAACCTGCATGGGACGTTCCAGTTCCAATTTTATTGGTAAAACTAGCAGCGTGCTCTGATTTTGTTATGCGGATTTTATTGGTTGAAGATGAAGCAAATGTGGCCTCTTTCATAAAAAGGGGGTTAAATGAGGAGGGTTTTGAAGTAGATGTCGCATTTGATGGGATGATGGGCTTGCGTCTGTTCGATAATAAGAAATACGATGTGATCGTACTGGATCTAAATCTTCCCAAAATCAATGGGTTTGATCTATGTAGGGAAATAAAGGATAACGATCGTTCCCAACCCGTTTTACTTTTAACCGCATTGGACAGTATTACTGACAAGGAGAAGGGGTTTGGTTCGGGTGCCGACGATTACCTTGTCAAACCATTTGAGTTTAGGGAATTAGTACTGCGTCTTAAAGCGTTGGGGAGGCGGATTACGCCTTTTGAAGAAACGGGTCGTAACATCGCGGTCGCGGATTTGGTGCTGCATACCGGAGCGAAAGTCGCCAGTAGGGCAGGGAAAATTATCAATTTAACAAGCCGGGAATATTCTCTTTTGGAGTATCTGATGTTAAATGCCGGAAAAATTGTCAGCCGGGTCGACATTGCGGAAAAAGTTTGGGATATTCGTTTTGACACTAATACCAATGTGATCGATGTGTATATCAATTATTTGCGAAAAAAAATTGATGTGGGGCATTCTAAAAAATTACTTCACACTGTGATTGGTATGGGTTATATGATAAAAGAGTAGTGCATGCTGATTCGTCACCGGCTCATATTATGGTTCATTATCTTCGTCACGCTGGTCCTGCTGTCGTTTTCCCTATTCATTTATTTCACCTATGCAAAACACCGCGAGGTCTTTTTTCAGCAACGACTCGATCGGCGTGTACTAGGTACTCAACAACTTTTTGATCCGGAAGGGGAGCTGAAAGGGAGCATCAATACGGTGCTGCATGAACAGACTGACCTCGTATTTTCGGGTAAAGACAGTCTTTACTATTCGAATATTCAGGTTTTCGATTTTTTTCCTACCCCTACCTTTCTCGATAGCGTCAGAACAGCTGGGAAGGTTTTTTTTTCGTATCAAGTAAAAGCCCATGAAAACCCCAAAGCGGGTGTT
>JBAYRB010000090.1:0-8181 GCA_041676905.1 Spirosomataceae bacterium | reverse complement strand
TGAGCCATTATTCCTACCTTATTTAACTTGTCCTTATAAATCTTGACGTCTTTCATGTGAATATGGTGGATACGGTCACTATAGTCATAAATAGGTTTAATTTCGTCCATCATTTGCCAGATCATATGGGATGGATCATAGTTCAAACCTAAGGTGGGTGAAGGGATAATGTCGAACATTTTATCCCAAATGGCAGGTGAAATAGCTAAGTTTTTGCCTCCTGGCCATTCGTCCTTTGTGAAGTACATCGGACAGTTTTCAATACCGATTTTAATGCGCTTTTTTTCCGCATGTTTCACGATGTCCGGCCAAACCTCACGGTATATCGCCAGATTATCGTCCAAATTACGGCTCGGATCCCGACCGATAAACGTATTTACTACCGGAATTTTAAGGAGTGCAGCCGCATCAATCACTTTAAGCAGGTGGTCTATATAAAATTTCGACTTATCCGGATCGGGGTCGAGTGGATTGGGGTAGTAGCCCAAGGCTGAGACAGAGACGTCAAATTTCCGAAAGAGATAGTCAATATGCTTTAATTCTCTTTCATCGAGCCCATCTACGTTGATATGGGTCACGCCCGCATACCTTCTTTTTTCATTATTGACCTTTGGCCAACACATAAGTTCCACACAATGAAAGCCATGATTATGTGCGAAGGCAAGAACGTGATCTAAGGAAAAGTCAGCGAGTATGGCACTAGCAAAGCCTAATTGAAACATTTTGTAAAAAGTATTATGGTTTGAGTTTACCCTGTAAACCTCCTGTATGGACGGCCATCAGGACAGTTCCTTTTGCAAAATAGCCTCTTTTAATCAAATCAAATAATCCGTAGAACATTTTTCCCGTGTATACGTGTTCCAAGGGGATATTATAACGGTTTTCAAAATCCGCAATAAACTGCAGAAGTTCAGCAGTATATTTTCCGTAACCACCAAAATGATAGTCCTTTTGTAGATCGAGATGCCCGGAAGCTTCGGTAGAGGAATTCCATTTTTTGATATCATTTTCCAAAAATCCAGCATTTTTAAGAACAGCAACTGCAATGACGTTTTGCTTTTTCACCCAAAGTCCCGCAGCTGTACCTCCCGTTCCGGCAGCGGTTACATAATAATCCGGATGGAAACCTGCCTGCTGACATTCGTCTACGATTTCGCCAACACCAGTTAAGGCAAAGGCATTGGTTCCCCCTTCGGGTACATAAAATAAGTTTGGGTCGTCGGCCATCCTTTTTTTAAAATAAGTTCCCTCATCCTTAAGTCGATATTCGGTACGTGAGAGGAAACCCAATTCCATCCCCTCTTCAAAACAATGTTGCAAGGTGGTCGAGGATTCCGGATTTAACTCTTCTCCCCTAATCAGCCCTATCGTTTTGATGTCAGCTTTCTTTCCAAAGGTTGCGAGTGCGTATAAATGATTGGAATAAGCCCCTCCGAAACTGATGATCGCAGAAGCGCCTCGATTTAATGCTTCGAGTATATTGTACTTCAATTTTCGCCACTTATTTCCAGAAATCACCGGATGGATTAAATCGTCACGCTTGACCAATAGCCGTACCCCTGCACGGTCGATAAATGGATCATGCAACTCGTATAGGGGGGAAGGAATAAGCACATCCGTTATTTTCATTTAAATTTGTTTTGAATACGCGGCATGCCCGACTATTTGTCACTTATTGCAAGATGCAAAATTATATCGTCAGATTTCGGAATTTTCTGTTACTAGAAAAATCAGTATCCGAAAATACCCGTGAAGCTTATTTAAGGGACGTGTTAAAACTCAAAGAATTTTTAGCGTTGATGAACTACGACCTTGACGTCAAGCAAATTTCAGAGGCAGAATTAACACATTTTATTAAATACTTAACAGAATTAGGGTTGTCATCCTATTCCCAATCTAGAATTTTATCAGGCAACCGAGCATTTTTTAGATTTCTATTACTGGAGGGGGAAATTGATAATGATCCCACCGAAATGATTGAATCGCCCAAGATCGCCAGGAAATTACCCGAGGTATTGAGTTATCCTGAAATCGAACAAATGTTGCAAGCCATCGATCTTTCTACATTTGAAGGGACGCGGAATAGGGCAATCCTCGAAGTTTTGTACAGTTGTGGTTTGAGAGTGAGTGAACTAGTCAACTTGCGTCTGACCAACTGTTTTTTTGCGGATGGCTTTATCAAGGTGATTGGTAAAGGGAATAAAACCCGTTTGGTGCCAATAGGTCGGGATGCGGTAAAATACACTGAGATTTACCTGACCTACTATCGGAAGCAGATGAAGGTGGAAAAGGGATATGAAGATTTTGTTTTTTTAAATCGGCGTGGGCGAGGGTTGAGCAGGGTGATGGTTTTTTTGATCGTAAAGGATATAGCCCAAACAGCCGGAATCCGTCGGAGGATTAGTCCCCATACGTTCCGGCATTCGTTTGCAACACACCTCATCGAAGGAGGGGCAAGTTTGCGGGCGGTGCAGGAAATGCTCGGCCATGAGTCGATTACGACAACGGAAATTTATACACATTTAGATCGGGATTACCTCCGACAAGTGATTACAGAGTTCCATCCACGACCTTGAGCTATTAGATTTAGTCAGAAGGGAAACAATCAACAATTCTTTTCTTGCCAAGGAATTTCGTACCTTTTGACCCAAATGATTATACTCATCCCGTATTGTAGCCGCATTTAATAACAAAGAGGTAAGACTTACTCGATTGTTCTTTGGACTTTTTTGTGAACACGTTTGAATAATTGATTAATACTTGTTTATTTGCTCACCCATTTTTGCTTGGGCCAGGCCAGTAATAACAGGTCCAATTGGAAATACTAATTAACCAATCGGTTTCAGATGAAATTACCTATTTACCAGCTTGACGCTTTTACTGACTCTATATTTCAAGGAAATCCGGCTGCTGTTGTCCCGCTCGATGAGTGGCTTCCCGACGAGAAACTGCAGAAAATTGCGCTGGAAAATATGCTGCCTGAAACCGCATTCTACATCCAAACGGAAAATGGTTACCATATTCGCTGGTTTACACCGGTCACCGAAGTTGATTTATGTGGACATGCGACGCTGGCTGCAGCCCAGGTCGTTTTTGAGATAGAGGGTAACCAAGCCCAGGAAATCTTTTTTGATTCCCGTTCCGGGGTTCTAAGGGTCATCCGTGAGGAGGACGGTTGGCTAACCCTGGACTTCCCGGTGGATCAACTAAAGGTAGCCGTTCCGCCTCCCGGCCTTCAAGAAGCTTTGAAGTCAGTAGAAATGCTTGAAGTGTTTCGGGGGAACTTCGATTACATGGTCGTTTTACAAAACGAAGAGGAAGTCAGGGAATTAAAACCCGATATGATAATACTTTCTACCGTTCCTACCCGTGGGGTCATTGTGACGGCCAAAGGCGATGAGGTGGATTTTGTATCCCGATTTTTTGCCCCTCAATCGGGTATCGATGAAGATTCTGTTACTGGCTCTGCCCACACCACGTTGGTCCCTTACTGGGCTGAAAAACTTCAGAAAACACAACTGACAGCACGGCAACTATCCAACCGAGGAGGTCTTCTCCGTTGTCGACTGGAGGGGGAAAGAGTATTGATATCCGGTCAATTAAGAGAGTATATGCGGGGAGAAATTGAAATCGACTAGCTTTACTATCGGAACAAGATCCGGATTAAGTCGCCCGTAGGAAGGCAGCTAGAGACCGGGAATAGGTTGACTATTGATATACTCGTTGCCTAAATCATTGCTGCCCCACTTACCGATTATTTAATACTACTCACCGGGAAAACTACGGTGCTGACCTAATTTCTATTGATTGATCGGTTTCCGACCGTTACCTTTGGATCATTATTTCTTAACAAATTAGATAATGGGAGATTTTGAAAATCACACCTATGGAAGGCATAAGCCAGGCGGAGAAGGTGCCAAATGGACCGGTATAATTTTGATTCTAATCGGTCTGGCATTTCTTGGTAGGAACCTAATACCTGACTTTCCTCGGTGGTTGTTTCGGTGGGAAATGATCTTGATAACAATAGGATTGTTAGTCGGGATTCGTCACCAGTTTAAGGGAACCGGGTGGTTTATTATGGTGGCCATTGGTAGCATATCTATGCTCGACTTGATCTTACCCATCTATAATAAACCTCAATTCACTTGGGCTACCATTGCTATAGCCATTGGCGTTTATTTGATCATGAAGCCCAAACCGAAGGTGGATTACAGCTCAATGCATCAACCGGGGGATTATCAGCGTAGCGAATGGCATACGCATACACCGAGTAGCCCGCCGCCTGCCCCCGACCCGTCAGCCAGTGAAGCGATCGATGCTACATCCATCTTTGCCAGTGTGAAAAAAGTTATCGTATCCAAAGACTTTCGAGGGGGAGAGGTAGTGGCCATCATGGGTGGGGCAGAAATCGATTTATCGAAGGCCGATATTAAAGGCACCGTTCGCTTAGATGCAACCAATATAATGGGAGGTACCGAATTGATCGTTCCACCCACGTGGGAGGTTAAATCTAATGTGGTCGCAATTTTGGGTGGAGTGGAAGATAAAAGAGATCCGCGTTTCCTGAGAATTGAACCTGATAAGGTTTTGATACTGGAAGGATTAAGTTTGTTTGGGGGCATAGAGATTAAAAGTTATTGACAAAAAATCTCTTTAACTGCCGGTTAAACCTTCAAAAAAATGCATTCACCTTTTAGTGTTTTCAGATTTCAGGTTATTTTTTCGGCTGTATGGATGTTATGGATGGCAGGACATGCAGCCATCCTTTATTGGTACGGTTTCACCATCCGATCCGCACTCATCGACAGTGTCATTAGCAATATGATCCTGCTGTTGGCCTGCGTAGCCGTTGCCAATAACCTTCGGTATTTTCAGCCTTCCCAGCGAAAATACAGCTACGTATTCTGGGTATGTTTCATCATGACCCTGATATGGTTCTTTGTCAGTCGCTTTTTTATTTTATTGTTAGAGGATGGATCCATCGAATATAAAAGCTTCTTCGATCAGTCGGTACCGGTAAGGGCTATGTTCGCCTTTTTTATCATCGGTATCACCGGACTTAGTAGTTTATTGTGGTACAATATACAAAGCCAACAAGAAGCCGAACGTCGGAAGAAAGAAGCGGAAAACCTGGCCATAGAAGCGGAATTGTTTAATCTGCGGCAGCAGTTGCAACCCCATTTCCTCTTCAATAGTCTAAATTCGGTGAATGCTTTAATCGGATTTGACCCCGATATGGCCCGAAAGATGATCCAGCAATTGTCCGATTTTTTGCGTGGAACCATGCGGAAAGAAACCCGACAATGGAGTACGTTGGCGGAGGAATTGAGTCATTTACAACTCTATCTGGAAATCGAAAAAGTGCGGTTCGGCCATCGATTGTCCACCCGTGTGGAGCGAGACGAGGTCACCGATAAAATGAAATTGCCCGCTATGCTACTGCAACCCGTGGTCGAAAATGCCATCAAATACGGCCTTTACGACACCACCGGTGACATTGAAATTACAATTGTAGCCGAAGCCAAAGACGATAAAGAACTGGTTGTAACTGTTACAAACCCCTACGATCCGAAGAGCTCAGGAAAGGGTACGGGTTTTGGGCTAAGTTCCATACAGAGACGATTATACCTACTTTTTGGCGGACAGGATTTATTGCAAACTAAGGGTGAAAATGGTATTTTTACTACCATAATGACCATTCCACAGGTAGTCTGACAGTATGACAAAAGTATTGGTAATAGATGACGAACCTCTAGCCCGTAGAGTGGTAAGGGAGTATTTGAAAGACTTCCCTGAATTTGTCATTTGCGGGGAAAGTAACGACGGATTTGAAGGGTTGAAGAGCATTCGCCAACTGCAACCCGACTTGGTTTTTCTCGACGTTCAAATGCCCAAAATCAATGGGTTTGAAATGCTAGAATTGCTCGAGAATCCCCCAGCAGTTGTCTTTACAACCGCATTCGATGAATATGCGATGAGGGCTTTCGAGAGCCACGCCGTTGACTATCTACTAAAACCCTATAGCCGGGAACGGTTTGCGAAAGCGATAGAAAAATGGCAAAGTCGTGAACAGGCTACCCATGTTCAACAAATGCTGGAAAAGGCCAAAGCATCCTCCTCTCAAGCAGGCCGCATTGTAGTCAAAGATGGAGGAAATATAAAAATTATTCAAATAGCGGATATCGTCTATTTGGAAGCAGCTGACGACTATGTCAAAATAATTACGGAAGAAGGCAGTTTTCTGAAAAACAAGACGATGGCCTGGTTTGAGGAAAATCTACCAGAGAATCAGTTCGTCCGTTGTCATCGCTCTTATATCGTGCAATTAGACCGTATCAGCCGAATCGATCCTTACGAAAGGGATACCTATATGGTTCGCCTAAATACCGGTGCGGAAATACCGGTCAGTAGAAACGGTTACCTTAGACTCAAAGAAATTCTGGGAATGTAATTGCTACCTGGTCGTGAGAAAGGACGCTAAAGCTTCTATTCGATCCGTATTGATAAAATCAGCCCCTATTTGGGTCAATAATTTCCAGGCTTCGGGGGTGTCTGGGCTTGCCCAAAATCGAAATGGCTTATTCAAACGATGTGCTTGAGCTACAATACTTTTTAGTAGATCGACATCCTGACTGGGAATTTCACCCAATCCTTTCCATTTGGAATACTTGGTAAATGACTGGCTAATTAAGGCAATACGTTCTAATTGGAATGACGTATAGCTCATTTCCGGTCGGCCGTCAAAATAAATATATGGGGGGTACCGGTCGAATTCAGTAGGGGGAGGTGTATTCCCACTAATCACAATTTGAACCCGTCCAGTCGGATACCAAAGATTTTCATAGGGTGCCAGTTGTTCTACTAACTTGCTCAGTGTCGGCTCAGTGGGTGTTTTTAAGTCTATCAGTAATTGTAAGTTTTTATTTCTATTAGGATAGATAGCCCCCTGAAGAGTGGCGCATTTCTCCACAATAGGGTCGAGATATAGGTTTTTGAAAGTCCGATCACTTGAAATTTCATTACGATCGTGAGCTACAAAAAGCTCACCGTCCTGGTAGAATAAATCGGCTTCCACAGAACCAAACCCATGCTCATACGCAAGCTGGAAAGGACGAGTTTGAAAATAATCGTTGTGGGAATGGGCGTTACCTACCGTATAGGAATTGGGTTGAGCGACCGTCGAAGTAGTGCCAACTAATTTACAGAGGACGCAAAGGGCTACAAAAAGAACCTGTTTCATGGTTTTAATTCGGAATGATGTTGGTACCTCGTGGCTAGTAAATTTAGAAAATATCGGAATCGATGCTTAAAAAATTAATGCGTAGAGAGCCATAATTGAAGTCATTTCTTGGGTAACTACCCCATGTGTGATGCAGGAAAATTTGAAAAAAAAATCACTAAATGAACAAATGCTTAATTTTTTAGGCTTCCCTAATCTCTATCAGCTAATAAAAGCTCTCCCGACGACGTTTATACCACAAATAACCGTTCAGCCCCCAATTCATTCCATTCATCACTTTTCACCTGACTTCTTCTCTTGAAATATTTTGTTTTGTACAAAAGTCCTAGGAAACCTATAACTGATATTAGTAGTACAGTTAAATGTTGCATTTATCAAAGGTTCGGAAATGTTTCGAAATCATTTGACGTTCTATTTTCGAAGCTTGCTTAAAAAAATGTTTATGAAAATTTCTGCATTCGTGTTGCTATTCATTTGGGCAACAAACAATGTATTTGCACAAGACCGCTATACCCTAAATGGCTATGTCAAAGATGCCAACAACGGGGAAGGCCTTATTGGTGTTTCGGTTTATGTTCGGGAAAATGCCTCCGGGGTGGCGACCAACCCTTACGGTTTTTATTCACTCACGTTGCCGACAGGAGATTATACCCTGATTTATTCGTACGTAGGATACGCCAAAAAAGAAGTAAAAGTGAGTCTGACGACAGATCTAACGCTGGATGTGGAGCTTGAAGAAGCTGCAAGAGAATTGGAAGAGGTAGTGGTATCGGTCGAGCGCGAAGATGAGAATGTGAAAAGCGTCGAGATGTCGGTCAATAAACTGGAAATAAAAACCATCAAAAAGATGCCTGCTTTGCTAGGTGAGGTCGATTTGATAAAAAGTATACAATTGTTACCCGGGGTTTCAACGGTAGGGGAGGGATCCTCCGGATTTA
>JBAYRB010000089.1:0-8226 GCA_041676905.1 Spirosomataceae bacterium | reverse complement strand
GGGAAATCCCTTACCCGGTGTAACCATTCAGGAAAAAGGAACCACGAATGGTACCATTTCCAACAATGACGGAGCTTTTCGGATAACAGTGAGCGGTCCAAGTTCCGTTTTAACCTTCTCCTTCATCGGATTCATATCGCAGGACATTCAGGTGGGGAATCAAACTGTCATTGAGCTGATTTTAAGCCAAGACAATAAATTACTCACGGAGCTCGTCGTAACAGCCTTAGGGGTTAAACGGGAAGAAAAGTCGTTAGGTTATTCCGTTCAAAAAGTAGATGGGGAATTACTGAATACAGTAAAAGGGGTTGACATCGGAACTTCTATGACTGGACGTGTAGCAGGCTTATGGGTAAAAAATAGTACCGAATTTAATCAGGCGCCCCAGCTATCACTTCGCGGAGAAACACCCCTGTTGGTCATCGATGGTGTTCCTTATGGAAATATGAGTTTAAAGAGCATCAACCAAGATGATATTGAAAGTATAGACATTTTGAAAGGGCCTACTGCGTCGGCGCTGTACGGGTCACGGGGGGGTAGTGGAGCGATCATTGTAACGACCAAACGAGGGGCAGGAACGAAAGGGCTCACGGTCACCGTCAATTCTAACAATATGTTTCACGCCGGCTTTTTAATGTTGCCCAAAGTGCAAACCTCTTACAGCGCTGGGTTAGGAAGTACGTATAGCCCGACCGACTATATCTGGGGCGCAAAATTGGATCATGGTGTCATGGCGAATCAATGGAATCCTTACACAAAGCAGATGGAGATGGCCGAACTCCGTTCATTGGGTAAAAATAACTTTCAAGATTTTCTCGTTCCTGGCATTATATCCAACAACAACGTCAGTGTTTCCCAAAGCAGTGATGTAGGTAATTTCCGGGTATCCCTCAGCCATATTTATCACAAAGGTCAATATCCGAATCTCCGCTCCAACAATACCATTTTCAGTGTCAGTGGCGAAATGAAGGTTGGGGAAAGGTTCAATTTAAGTAGCCAAGTAGGATACAATCGTTTTTCTGCCCCACAAATAACTGGAGCCGGGTACAATGCCCAGGGTTATTTTTACAATATCCTCATGTGGATGGGGCCCGAATACGACCTTAGTGCCTATAAGGACAATTATTGGCTAGTCAAAGACCACATGCAAAACGGGCATTACAATGCTTGGTACGACAACCCCTATATGATCGCCTATGAAAAGCTGCACGGTTTATATGAAAATAAAATGAATGCTTATCTGCCGGCTACTTACTACTTGTTTCAAGGTGCAAAGTTTCTGGTTCGTCCTGGATTTGATCTCTATCAGGTCGATGAAACGAAAAGAAATCCTCCGGGAATACTTTCAACCCGTGGCTGGGATCCGGCAGGTCTTTATTCGATCAATAAAGCCTCCGGTTGGAGCTTTAACGGGGATGCCTTCTTTACTTATGAGAAATCACTTGGAAAGCTGGGCATTGATGCGTTGGCGGGTGGTACCATCTACAAATATCAAAACAACAATCTCTACAGTTCCACTCGCAGTGGTTTGATCGTGCCCGGTTATTATTCACTAAATAATTCAGTTGAACGACCCAATGTGAGTGTAGGGCACAGCGAAAAGCAAGTCAATAGTTTGCTAGGAAAAATCAGTTTAGCCTGGGACGATGCCATCTTCGTCGATGTAACCGGACGGAACGATTGGAGTTCAACCATGCCGTCTAATGCGCGGAGTTATTTTTACCCTTCGGTGGGAGCTAGTGTAGTCCTTAGTGAATATTTAAATAACCTTCCTGAGTGGTTTGATTTTTGGAAAATACGCGGGTCGTGGACCGTCTCCAAAAATGATTTAGGTGTTTATGCTACCAATCCAACATTCAGTACTTCATTGGGAGCGTGGGGCTCGATTAACACAGCAGCCTATCCGACCAGTATCACTGACGCTCAAAATGTTGTGGCCGAAACCAACCGTACTTGGGAAATTGGAACGGCTGCGTATTTCTTGAGAAAAAAGTTGAAACTAGATGTTGCCTATTTTAACAAATTCAATTACAATATTCAGACCCGAGCTTCCATTTCCACGGCATCCGGATTTTATTCAACTTTAATCAATATCGATCAGACCTATTTGCGGAAAGGGTTGGAAATTACCTTGGATGCGAACCTGGTTAAAAACAGCGACTGGCAATGGGATGCGGTGGCCAACTACTCGTTCAATCACCGCTATTTCAAAGATCTCGATCCGGTCTATTCACCGAACAACGCCTGGACCAAAAAGGGAGGGAGAACCGATGTTTATACCGATCCTATTTGGTTAAGAGATCCACAAGGTCGTTTGATTCATTTGGCGAACGGGCTTCCACAGGCCAGTACCTATAGTTATCTGCACGGTTATACAGATCCTAAATTCGTTTGGGGATTAGCAAATTCTGTGCGCTACAAAAACCTTACCCTCAACGTAGCCATGGATGGACGTGTCGGGGGGGTATTATTCAATAGGTCATCCTTTAAAATGTGGGATACGGGGGCACACCCTGACTCGGACAATGAGTGGCGATATGACGAAGTGGTGAATAAAAATATCTCTTACGTAGGGGAGGGGGTTGTGGTTACAGCCGGATCGGTAACCTTTGATAGTTTTGGAAATATTACCAGTGATACCCGCGAATATGCTCCCAATACAACGAAGGTTTCATACGAAACATATGCACGCCGCTACGGGGACGGAACAAGAGGAATTACCAATGCTACTTTCTTGAAAGTCAGAGAGATTTCTTTGGGCTATCAGGTGCCTAACAAGGTGGCTAAGTTCCTGGGTGCTCGCTCAGCCACGGTTTCATTCACTGGACAAAACGTGTTCCTTTGGACCAAAGCGTTTCGTTTTGCCGATCCTGACAAAGCGGATGACGGCGAGCTGACCTCCCCATCTGTTCGATATGTGGGCGGAAATATCCAGTTGAATTTCTAAGCACTAATTCAGTGAATGAGGATTAAGAATTCCGGAGTTAAAAATGATAAAAATGAAGAAATTACTGACAAGATATATTTTGATAGGCGGGGCGCTTCTCACCGTTTTCGGATGTTCAGACTTCGAAAAGATTAATACGAACCCCAATGCTGCTACATCGGTGACTCCCGAAATGCTGGCGAGTAATCTGATATTGAACATCACGAGCTACAGTTATCTCACGCCGGCTCTATTGTCGAAGCAAATTAATCATACCGAATTTCCCAATGCATGGCAATATAATAGTCTCGGAAAACAGAGTTTCGAAGGGCTGGTTATACTGACCAATGTGGAAAAAATGATCGATGTTGCTCCGGAAGGCCCTTTGAAAAACACTTTTATAGGGCTAGGTAAATTCGTACGGGCATGGCGGTTTTTTGAACTCACGATGCGGGTTGGTGACATCCCCTATGCCGAGGCTTTACAAGGTGAAAAAGGTCTCATTGCACCAGCATATTCGACGCAAAAAGAGGTATTTATGGGGATTTTACAAGAGTTGGAAGAAGCCGATCAAGCGTTTGCACAAGGCGGGAATTTTACGGGCGACCCCATCTATAATGGCGATGTTACCAAATGGAGAAAAGCCGTAAATACATTTGCTTTAAAAGTTCTTTTGACGCTTTCTGCCAAGGAGAATGACCCGGACTTAAATGTAAAGGCGCGTTTCGCTTCCATCGTCGCAAATAAACCGCTGATTTCAAGTAATGACGATAACTTCCAACGAGTATACCAGGATGCAGCGGGTATGCGCTTTCCCTGGTATAAATTAGGGAATCAAGGTTTGATTTATATCGTCTTATCGAGTGTGGTCATCGATAAATTAAAAGAATTGGAAGACTACCGTTTGTTCTATTACGCCGCGCCTTCTCCGGTACGATTGGAAAATGGAATGGAACGTTCGAGTTGGGATGCTTACCGGGGGGTGAATCCTGCCGTGGTCTACAATGAACTGACGGCTGTCGCGGCATCACGTGATTATTCTAACTTCAATGCACGTTATTCCGAACTCGCCGATTGCGAACCCATTTATCATCTAGGGTATCCAACACTTCAATTCGCCTTGGCTGAAGCGGCTTTAAGAGGTTGGATCTCCGGAACACCTGCTGATACCTATTATGAAAATGCGATTAGAGCAGCAATGGAGTTTACGGCAGAAAATACACCGGATAATATTTTATTTCACAACGGACGGAAAATTACCCCGGAGTATATCGAAACCTATCTCCAGCAAGATAAAGTAAAACTAAGCGGAACCTTTGAAGAACAACTTGAAAAGATATTGACCCAACGTTACTTGGGTACCTTTATGCAGTCGGGCTTTGATAGCTATTTTGAGTACAGGAGAACCGGCTATCCCGATCTTCCGGTTAATCCCGCATCTAATAACAATACGGTTCCCGATCGAATCCCTATTCGTTGGATGTATCCTGATACCGAAGTAAACTATAACAACGAAAACCTGAACAAAGCCTTGCAATCGCAGTACGGAGGAAACGATGATTTCAATGAGAAAATGTGGCTTTTAAAATAAAGTCTGATTTCTCGACAAATGTCAGCTCCGGCATTCATTTGCCGGGGCTTTTTTGATTTTTGCACGTGTAAATGAGTAAATACCCTTCGTTACGCGCTATCTTTTGTATCGGTTTATGGTAGACCGTAATCCTTATACCAACCTGTCTATGAAAAAAATAATCCTGTTGCTCTTAGTTCATCTATCCGTAATGACGAGCAGTCACTCCCAGGATATCGCTGAATTTTCCAAAGGAGGCAAGATCCACCGTCAAGTACTCGCTTTATGGGACAATCACTACCGAGACTACTGGACATCCGAAATAAAGAGGAGGCTGATTGATGAGGGTGATGTCTACGTATTGTACGATGTTCAAATCGGCGGCTTGCAGTCGTTCGTAGAGATGAATCGCAGATGCGGGGATACGAAACAATTAAAAGAGATCGTCGCAATGCTTAATCCTGTATTTGCACAACTCCGGCCGATTGCTGACCAAGGGAAGGGGTGGATATGTACCGGCGGTACGATAAGTCCGGCATACAATCTTCTAGACAAGGAGGTCCCATTGTGCAGTTCACAGTTTTTAGGCTTACTGGGTGCCGTCGCAACGGCTGTTACAGACGTCATACCTGCACAGGAATGGGGAGAGGCAGAGCAAACATTTTTGCGACAGACCGCTAATACGATGGCCGTACATTTGAATCGTTGGCTAACACCGTCGTATTTTAGGGCTACCGAACGCAGAGCCCAAGTAACAAAGGAAGATATCACAGACGGTAGTTCCCGCTCTTTTTTTACAGATCGGGATTTATGGTATCTCACGATCCTTTCGGATTTGGCGGAATTACATCAAAAAGGAATTATACCGCTGGAGGAAGACGGGACACTCGCCTGGAATGAATTACAACAAAAGAAAAAAGGTATTGGGATTTCCTTCGATTTATTCATTAAACGCATTTCCCTGGCCTCAACCCCGAGTGGTAACGCAGCGGATCTGGATAAAGGGTATTGGCGACATTTTTATGACAACCGTTATGCCCGTTACGATGGCGAAGAAAAACCAGTTGTATGGGAATCGAAAAGCGAAGGAGCAACAATGGTGGTACAAGTACCCTGGGATAGTGCTTACCTTTCGCCCGATGCTGGCTGGGATATCAGTCATGCGCGTCGACTCGTTCCTGCTTTAGAATCATTTGCACGTAATCAACAAACTATACGATCCGTGTGGGGCTATGAAAATCCAGCCTTTGATCCGATCGAAATAAGGCGATCCTTTGCAGTTCAAATTGTGGAGAAGATCTGGAACAAAGATAAGGACTATCCTCTTTTTACTAATTTTTGGAGTGGGGACAATGGCTGGTATCGAGTAGCCTATGCTGCACAGACAGGGCGACAATTTTCTGGATATCCGCCCTTTGGACTGAGCAATTCCATCCCCGAAGGAGGTTATCCCATATGGGGCACACTCCACCCAACCCTAGATCACCTCTTTCGTAGACTCTATGAACTGGGACAGTCGGAGGATGAAACCGACCGACGATTTATGTCCCAACATTATTCCCGTTTAATGCTGAAGGATCAAGGCAACGCAAAGCGGGTTCCCAGTTTTTCATTTTTGTCTGACCTTGTCGAATCCCGTTAAAAGTGTTTAATTTTTTTCTTGTCTACGCATGATTTTCAATCGATTCACATTAGTCCTAAGTGTGCTATTCTGGCTCATTCAAACGATATCATTCGGTCAAGCGAAAGTGGACATAACACCCAATGATTTCCAGGGGTCTGATACGGAACGTATTCAACAGGCCGTCCGTGCAGCCCGCGGGACCACCAACTTGGTTAAGATTCCACGTTCAAACGCGAATGGAACCACGGTCTGGAAAATAGATGAAGCCATTTTGTTACCCAGTGATCTGACTTTAATACTGGACAATTGTACGATTCAGTTATCCGACTCGTGCCGGGATAATATGTTTCGGAGCGACAATGCGGGTTTAGGAGTCGAAAACCCAGAGTGGAATAAAAACATACATATCATCGGTCAGGGCAACGTAGTGCTCAAAGGCGCAGACAATCCCAGAGCTACCGGAGATGGGGCGAGGAAGTTGACCTTAGATCCTTTGGAAGAACGAAAAAAAGGAAATTGGCGTGTTAGCTATGGAAGTGACGCTGCACATCCGGATCGCAAACAGACGGGTGATTGGCGAAATATCATGATATTAATTGTCAAAGTGAATGGCTTCACCTTGAAAAATGTACGGATTGAAAATTCGCATGCTTGGGCAGTGAGTTTCGAACGGACCATCAATGCCGACCTTTCCGATATTGAACTACATAACCCGGAGCACCTGACGATTAATGGAAAAGAAATACATGTATTCAACAAAGATGGGATTGATTTGCGCCAGGGGTGTAAAAACTTCAGAATCCATAATATCCGTGGATTTACCGCCGATGATTTTATTGCCCTATCCAATTTAGATACCAATCCAGATCCTAATAAAAAAGGGGGGACGTTGAATTCGACAATGCTCACGGTGAGTCGTTGGATGGGACCGGAGGATGATATAGAGCAGATTTATATTACTAATATTAACTGCGAGTCAATTTGCCGAGCCGTAGCCATTCGTGCAAGTGATAGTGCGAGTGTCCATCATGTGTATATCGATGGTTTGATGTCAAGGGAAGTCAAAGGGCAAGGGGGGAGGCACAACGCTGTATTAATTGGCGGAAAGGGCTATGGGCAGCTTTCCCACTCGGGCAAAATCAACCATATTTTTGTAACGAATGTGATTTCCGACGGTCATTCTTCCATACGTTTGGAAGCACCGGTAGCGGATTGCCATTTTATGAATATCCTTTACCATGGTCATCAAGAAAATGTAATTGAATATGCCATGGAACGGTCGGTGATGAAAAATTTGAGTGAGATAAATCTGAACAAGGTGAATAGTCAGAACAAGGTGAATAGTCAGTGACACTACTTAATTTTGACAATTGCTAGACCCCATATTATAAACTTTTATGCGTAGGATTTTCATACTTTTAATCCTGGTTAACCAGGTTGTTTTTGCTCATGATTCGGACCTATTAAAAGGCATCACGGCTCATCGGGGCAATTCTTCGGAATTTCCCGAAAACTCGGTTCCGGCCTTTGAAAGTGCAATAAAAATGGGTGTTGATTGGGCCGAATTGGATGTACATCAGACCAAAGATGGGGTATTGGTCGTCATACATGATGCAAATACAGGACGGGTGGGCGATCGAAACTGGGTGGTCGCCGAGCATACTTACAATGAATTAAAGGACATTGACGTTGCCTCAAAATTTAGAGATTTCCACGGTCTTACGCTTGAAAAATGTCCACCCCACCGAATTCCTACCCTAGAAGAGGTATTGATATTGTTTAGGAATGCCCCTGCAACGAAAATTTCAATTCAACCTAAAACCGATTGTGTCGCTGCAGCGATCGAAATAGTAAAACGTCTAAAAATTGAGGGTAAGGTTGGATTCAATGATGGGAACCTACAGTACATGACTCAAGTTAAACGCTTGGCACCCCAAATACCGGTTTTTTGGGACCGTCCGGCTGAGAGTGACATAGACGAGGACATTCGTATTGCCAAAGCTCGTGGATTTGAAGCAATGGTTGTTAATTTCCAAGGCATCACCGTGGAAAAGGTCAGGAAAGTAAGAGCAGCGGGATTGGAAATGGGGGCATGGACGGTCAACG
>JBAYRB010000088.1:0-8248 GCA_041676905.1 Spirosomataceae bacterium | reverse complement strand
GTTTTACGACAAGGAAAGAACACTGCCGACGAAATTGCAAACGCATGTCAACTTAGGAGGGAGCCTGTTAATCAACTTCTCCAAGTCCTCGTTTCAGCGGGATACCTAACCTTCCGTGATGATTCCTATCAGCTAAGTTCAATGGCTAGGCGATGGATGGCGCGTAGTAGCCCATCCGATTTAACAGATCTACTTATTTATAACCATCGCGTCGTATGGAAATGGATGAATCATTTGGAAAACTATCTTGTAACAGGAAAAGGGGTCGACTATCATCCTACCTTTTCAATAGAAGAATGGGAATTGTACCAGAAAGCCATGAGGGCAGTCGCCCGTATGGAAGTTGGAGAATTTGCCCGAAAATGTCCAGTCCCAGCTCATGCTACTAATTTGTTGGATATAGGAGGGGCTCCTGGTGTGCATGTAAAAGCGTTAATCGAACGTTACCCCGCGTTAAAAGGCCATATTCTGGATCTACCTGCAGCCATCGGTACCCTGGGCGATGAAAAATTAGCGAATGTAACGTATCTGAAAGGCGATGTTCTGGAAACTGAACTCCCCGCGAAAAGCTTTGATTTGATACTCCTTTCCAGTTTAGCACATCATTTTAATCCGGAACAGAACCAAGCTATTGCGTATAAAATCGCCTCTGCACTAAGACCTGGCGGTATATACATTGTAAATGAATTCGTCAATTCGGAGGGAAAAGATTTAAAAAATGGCCTCGTAGGGACCAGTAGTAATTTGTTTTTCGGATTGACCAGTACTTCAGGCACCTGGACTATTAAGCAAATTCAAAATTGGCAACTTGAGGCCGGACTAAAACCTCATCGGGTTATAGGATATTTAGGCATACCCGGCCGTTATCAAATTATTGCTCGTAAAGTATAATACTTAAAGATGACTGCATAAAATTGGTAATTCCGTACATTCGTAGATATATTACCGGACAGCCCAATAAAATCGGTAATCAAATGTCCTGAAACAGATACAGTTCCTTCTTGAGCAATTGGAATTACTATGCGAGGCATCCTTCTATTTTTACTCTTAACCATACCCCAGTTTTTAACAGCACAGCGGTTTTATTCCGTCGTTTTCGATCAGCTACCCAAAGATATGCAGATGTATGCTCGAGACGACGATAATCTTGCAAGGATCCCTATAAGCGGGAAAATTGAAATTCCGGATTGGAGCCATATGTCGGCCGTAGTTTATCGCAACGGAACACGTTATGGATATGGTGAAGCTGGATTCGATTATAAAGGAGGTGATACCGCTCAGTTTCAAATGGAAGTAGCCATCGAAGCCGAGCCCGCCGACTATACAATTGAAGTATGGGCGTGCCGAGTACCAGGTGAAGATTCGGCTCTGATCGTGACTCGAAATGATATCGCAGCGGGCGACTTTTACCTTATCACCGGACAGTCTAACGGTGCTGCATTGCAATTTGATAACTGGAGTAGTAAGTACTGTCGGACCATCGCCCGGATACCCGACAACAATCCGGCTACTTCGCCTGCTGATACTCTTTGGATACCTTCGTCTTGGTCACACCCGTTTACCGGTGCCTGGGGAATACATTTGCAACGCCTCATACTCGAAAATCACCAGATACCAACTACCATAATAAATGCCTCCATCCCCGGGGCAAAAATTTCACATTTTGTTATACGGAATGATAACAATCCTGCAGATCCCAATAATCTCTACGGAGCTTTGTTGTATCGACTGAATATAGCTAAACCCAAGCGAGTCCGAGGTTTTTTTTGGTTTCAAGGGGAGCAAGAAGCGATCGAAAATATTCCTGGTTACGAATCTTATTTCGATCAACTTTACCAATACTGGATGGAAGATTTTACCAGTGTTGAAAAGTTTTTCATTCTTCAGACCAATGTCATTTTTTCAAACACTTCTCCCGAAATCAGAGATTTTCAACGTCGTACCAAATACATTTATCCTAAGACGGATCATTTTTCGACCTTGGGTGTCCCACTTTCGGATGATCGGATTCACTACCTACTCGACGGATACAAGGAACTGGCGCGACGCCTGTTTTATTTCCTAGAACCTCAATACTATGGGGTGGATTTCAACCCCGAAGTGAGAAGTCCGGCAATTCAAAAGGTATTTTATTCGTCCCCCGAAAAGGATGAAATTACCCTTGTGTTCGATGAAGGACAGCAAATGGAATGGCCAGCCGACTCTACAGTAATAGGTCGAAATGGCGCTGATCTCCTGATCAGTAACCGGGATTTTTTCTTTTTTGACCGTGACGCTTCAGCCAAAGCCCCTATTCAGCAAGGGGTAGCGGAAGGGAACCGGGTCGTCCTTCGCCTCTCTGAATCGGTCAATGGGAAAACGCTAACCTATATTCCCATTGAGGAACCTGAAAATCTCGATGTTCCTCAGGGACCTTATTTAAGGAATAGCCGGAAATTAGGGACTTTCTCCTTTGCCAATGTCCCGCTTTTAGATCCCTTATCTCGCCCTCAATTAGATGTGCGGTTGGTAGGCGCAGCGGTTCAACTCAATTGGACGACGGTAGCGCAAGCGGAGGCTTATGTCGTTGAACGTAAAATTGTATCCGATAGTCAATTTACGGTGCTAACGGAAACTAATTCGCCGAATTATACCGATACAGAAGTAGAAGAAGGCAAAACGTATGTGTATAGGGTAAGAGCTATTAATGACGAGGTAGAGTCGACCAGCATCGAACAAACGGTGGAAATTGAAATTATTTTAGGGAAGGAACCGGTCGAAGATTTCACTTTTCATATCGTCCCTAATCCTGTTCAGGATCGAGTCCGCCTTATGTTTGGTAAACCGCAATCAGGAACGGTAACCATTGTCAGTACGCAAGGTATAAAACTTCTTACAAGGCCTGTGATATCAGAATCAGTGGTAATTATTTCCGCTGAAAATTTAAGTCCTGGGAGTTACTTAGCCGTTTTTGAGGATTCAAAAGGAAACCAATTGACCCGAAAATTTATCAAATGATACTTTTAGGCTGAATTCCTAGCGTGCCTTATCCGTGCCTGTGGTAAGGGTATTGGCCTGGGAACTGTATGTCCATTCTTTATCAAATAGTGACAGATACCATAAGGTCATAACCATAGGAAGCGAATATTTATCCCAGGATAACTGTGCTTTCCCTAGTATAAGGATGTTAAACAATACGATATAGCTCGCCAGGTTCAGTCGGAAAGAAAAGAAACGGATGAATGCTACCAGCATCATCACACCGAAGACGATTTGTTTGAAGATACCCGTCAGTCCTATGGTTTCAAAGAGCCGATCTACATAACCCAAATAAGGCCAGGTAAAATAGGGGTTATAGGCTTGTTGGGCAGGGAATAAAACGACGAAAACAGCAGAGATAAACACGAAAAGTATAAATCGTCGCGGTTCCCTTTTAGGATATTCTATGAAAAAACGCCATTTCCCAAACAGCAGTGTTTCTGGAACAATATAGTAGGATGTTAGCACGGCTGAAGCATACATCACATAGCCGAAATTATACCGAATTAACTTATCGGTTTCGTAATACTGATCTTCCATCACTGAGGCTGGCGCCAGACCCTTCCAAAGGATGACCCAAGGTACTAAGCTCAAAACGGCGATTCCATAGTACAGCCAGGTCCTATCCTGACGCAGCCTATTGAAAAGGGAGGTCAGAAAGGGTTGACGGAGATCGAAATAAACGATTTCAAAAAAGATAATGGCGATTGGAAAAGCTAACATATATTGTCGGCAAGCAATGGCCAAGGCCATGAGGATAGCACCGTAAATATGTCGTTTTTTTAAATAGGCTACCAACCCAGCCAAGACAAAAAGCATAGCATAGATATCGGTGTAATAATAGATACTACATAAGTAGTAACTCGGAAATAACAACAAACCAAAAAGGCAAAGAAATAGACGGCTGGGCTTTTCCGGGGCGGTCCACACAAATAGTAGCAATAATACTAAACTGGTGATATAGGTAAGTAAACGAAGGTTCAGAATATCCTCGCCGAAAATTCGGATCACCCATCCTCCAAGGATAAAAGGTAGGGGAGTGTTTAATTCATTATAATCTTTTAGTAAGGCAATGGACGGAATTATTTCTTTACTAAACCGGACCGCAGTCGGTAAGTAATGTGTTTCGTCCTGGTAGAGGCCTTCTGAGAAAAAGTCTTTTATCACGAATACCAATATATACAGGGTTATCAGCCCTAAACTGGCATATAATTTCTTGCTATTCATTTGCTTTTTGGTTACTCGGATAGAGCGACAAAATGACCCAATGTATACTTGTTTATCTACGATCTTCCCGATAGGTAAAGACTATTTTCAATAATACTTCTAGATTTTCTTTTATCGTTGCTGATCAATTTGAAATTTTCAAATTAGGGTTAAATTTTACCGAAAGGACTTAAGCCATAGGGAGTGTAACGGAATCTCCTTAGCCCTTACCCAACCATTTGGATCATTTACCTGTTCAGGAGGGGAGAGTTGCATTTTTTCAGCGTACTTGCAAATACGACCATTCCCCGTAGATACGATATTCAATGTTGGCATTTTTACCAGGTCATTGTCCCACATTTTTACCCGCAATATATCCGGTGGTCCATGCATTTTGGAAATTAAATCCTCCAGTGATTCCATCTACGTTTAGAACTTCGCCAGTGAAAAAGAGGCCTTTTATTTTTGTGCTTTCCATAGTAAGTGGATTAATGTTGGTAAGTTCAATGCCCCCGCAGGTTACAAACTCTTCTTTAAAGGTGGTTTTTCCTTCAACTTCAAATAGTCCGTCGGTGAGCTGGGTAGCCATTTTGTTAAGTTTTTTATGAGGTGTCTCGATCAATTTGAGATTGCGATCAATTCCAGCATTTTCGGCCATCCAGCGCCAAAGTCTAGCCGGGATACCAAATTGCGGATGAGCACTGAGTTGTTGTTTGGGATGTTTTACTTTAAGATCGTGCAACCAACTTTGTAAGGAGTCAAAGTTTTTTCCCGGTATCCAATTGATGCGTAATTGAAAACGGTAATTTAATTCAGCTAGCTCCCTCGCTCCCCAAGCTGACAGTTTCAGCACGGCGGGTCCACTGAACCCCCAATGTGTAATCAAAAGAGGTCCGTTGGAGAGTAGTTTCAATTTTGGGATTCGGATTTCAACCGGATTTACGGAAATCCCAGCTAATGTACGTAGTGAGTTTTGAGGTGTGTTAAACGTCAATAAAGAGGGTACGGGAGGAGCAACGTCATGACCATGTTGGGTTAACCAGTCAAAACCTTGCATTTTTGGGGAACCACCCGTCGCGACGATCAGGCGGTCTACTTTTAGTGGGGCGTCGTTATGAAGATGGAGTAGAAATTGATCATCGATGATTTCGAAATTTTTTACACTTACTCCCGTCCGGATTTCCACCCCCAGTCGATCCGCCTGTTCCAATAGGCATTGAATGATGGTTTGTGATGAATTGGTTTGCGGAAAAACGCGGCCATCGGGCTCTGTTTTTAAGCGTACTCCCCGGGATTCGAACCATCTCATCGTATCGGTCGCGTCAAATTGGGTAAGAATCTTTTTTAAAAAGGATTGACCGCGGGGGTAGTTTTTGGCAAATGAAGTTGGGGATGACGGTTGATGGGTTACATTACAACGACCACCTCCCGAAATTCTAACTTTGGATAAGACTTCCCGCGATTTTTCAAAAATGATTACTTTGTCGTTGGGATGATTTTCAGCAGCCGTTAGGGCGGCCATAAAACCGGATGCTCCCCCGCCGATGACGGCAAATAACATAATTGGAATCGTTGTTAGGTCGTTTGAATAGTTGAGAGAGCCGTATATATTGTACCTTCGTACGGTTGTTATCACCTGTTTGAAGGGTAAAGATAAGACAGATTTAAATTTCGCTATTGTTTAATGTTCGGATTCGTTAAGAAAAACTTTGGAAGAGGCGGCAATACCCTGGTTTTACTAGGACTTTTCTTTGGGCTTGGCCTCCTGCTTCACTTTAAAGAACAATTCTTTCCTGAAGGCAAATTAAAGGCTACTGTCGAGGGGCTTGTCTCGGGCACCCTTACCGAAAAGATCGATATACTCTCCGACCTTTCCCAAATTCCTCCAGTGGAGTCTTCCCGCGTTTTGTTAGAGAACGGGTTTGAATGGGAGGAGGTCTTGAATCGCCGGGATTTTGTTTATCCTGCACATGACCGCACACTATCGCTACAACTTGTAGAGCATACGGGTTTTTCCCTGGGTTATAATGAAAAATACGAGCAAGCCGCCTGGGTGGCCTATCCGTTGACCAAAGAACATATTACCGGACCGGGTTCAAGAGAGCGATTTTTTAATCCAGATCCTAAAGTCAGAACGGGCTCAGCTCTTTTTTCGGATTATACTCGAAGCGGATATGATCGGGGGCATTTGGCTCCAGCGGCCGACTTTAAGTCTTCACAAGAGCTGGTGAAGGAAACATTTTACATGAGTAATATATCACCCCAAAACCGTGAGTTCAATGCGGGTATATGGAATGATCTGGAAAAACTACTCCGATCGTGGGCTTATCATTACGGTAAAATTTATGTCGTCACGGGTCCAGTATTGAAGCCCGGGTTACCGACCATAGGCAAGGTCAATAAAATTGCTGTTCCCGAGCAATTTTACAAAGTGGTCTTATATGCCAAGCCACCTTATTTAAAGGGGATAGCGTTCTTATTAAACAACGAGCCGTCTTCTCAGCCTTTATCCAAAGCGGTCATCAGTATCGATTCGCTAGAAAAAGTGACTGGATTAGAATTTTTCCCTTTACTCCCCGTTGAGGTGAAGGAAAAGGTGAAAATGAAAAGCAATCCGAAAGAGTGGTACCGCCTCAAATGAAAAATCCCTTTCTACCGTAGTAAAAAGGGACCTTTTTGTTTCAAATAGCGATCTTATCGATCAAGAAGCCAGTTTAATCTTAAGCGTATTAAGCTGACTTTTGAGGGATGCATCGATTTGTTTATCACCTACCGTTAGAATATAACCACCGATCAGGTTTTCGTCTACCTTTTCTGTTAACTCAATCTTCTTCCCGGTAGTTTCGCTTAATATTTTGATAAAATGCTGTCTCGCTTCTTCAGTTAACGGTGCACTTGAAATGACGGTTGCTTTTTGGATACCGCGATATTCGTCGTAAAGTTTGATGAATTGATCGGCAATTGCATCGAGGATGGCTTCCCTATTTTTTCGGGTAATAATATTAAAAATACTAAAGGAAACAGGATTTACCTTGTCTTCAAACAAGCCTTTCAGGATACCCAATTTTTTCTCATGCCTGACAACAGGGCTTCCCAGTACTTTCATGAGAATACGGTTCTCCGATGCTGTATTGGCGAAGAGCACCATGTCTTTATAGACTTCCTCCACCACTCCCTTTTCTTTGGCCAGTTCGATCAAAGACTTAGCGTAACGAGATGCAACTGTTGTAACTGACATTTTATTTTAAATCTTGTCGGATCTGTCTATTAATAAAAATCGATAGCCTTCCTTAATTGAGTTTTACTTTGTCTTTAAGGAGATCGGCAACTAAGTTTTCCTGAGCTGCTTTGTCACTCAATTCACGGCGTAATACCTGTTCGGCAATTTCAATAGAAAGGGTTGCGATTTCCTTTTTCATTTGGGAAACAGCAGCAGCCTGTTCATTTTTGATTACTTCACGTGCATTTTCAATCATCCGATTTCCTTCAGCCGTTGCTTTTTCTTTAGCACTCTCAATCAGACGATCGGCTGCTTCTTTGGCTTCTTTTAGAATACGGTCACGAGCGGCATTGGCTTCAACGATCAATCGTTCGTTGTCGGATTTAAGCTGAGCCATTTCCTCTTTTGTTTTCTTGGCCAGGTCAAGAGCACCTTGGATTTCTTGCTCACGCTCGTCCAAGCCTTTGATGATCGGTCCCCAGGCATATTTGGCAAGGATAAACACCAATACCAGGAATATGATGACCATCCAGAATATCAGACCAGGATTTGGGGTTAACAGTGACATATTAGCTTTTTTGAATTAAGTTCCTGTATTCTTTTGTTTCAATAAACTGGGTGGGAGCCTATCGCCCCCACCTTATCGATATCTTTAGGACTTGTGCCGACGCCTATTGCATCAGCGTCCGTGGTTTCTTATCCTTTGAAAGAGATAAGAAGACAGATTACTGCTGCAAACAGCGCAACCGCTTCGATAAGCGCAGCGATGATAAGCATGGCAGTCTGAATACGACCTGCAGCTTC
>JBAYRB010000087.1:0-8252 GCA_041676905.1 Spirosomataceae bacterium | reverse complement strand
TCTTAGGTCGAGCCGCTGGCGTCCAGGTATCGCAGACTAGCTCCGAGCCAGGAGGGGGAATGTCGATCCGTATCCGAGGCGCAAGTTCAGTGAACGCAGGCAACGACCCACTCTATGTGATCGATGGCTTTCCGATTGACAATAGTCCTTTACTAGCCGGGGGTGGTGTTGCAGGAACCGGGTCCAATAATAATCCACGGAACCCGCTCAATGCACTCAATCCAGCCGATATAGAATCAATCGAGATCCTTAAAGACGCATCTGCAACGGCAATTTATGGATCGCGAGGTGCCAATGGCGTAATTCTAATCACCACTAGGAAAGGTGTAAAAGGACGTACTTCCATTAATTACGATGTGAATTTTGGCACCCAAACCGTCGCTAAAAAAATGGACATCCTTACTGCAGAGCAATACATTAAGGCCATCAATGACCTTTCAGTGGAAAGAGGGGAAGGTACGGTGTTTTCCCCAGATGATATCGCCCGAATCGGGAAGGGGGTGGATTGGCAAGACGAAATTTACCGTACCGCCACCCTCCACAACCATAACCTAACGGTGAATGGTGGGGATGATAAAACCACTTTTTATACTTCTTTCAATTATTTCGACCAAGACGGAGTGATTCGAAATTCGGGCATTCAGAAATACATTGCAAGAGTCAATTTAGATCGAAAAATAGGTGGAAAGGGGCATTTCGGGATCAATCTAAATACGAGCTTGATCAATGACCGAAACAATATTGACGGCATGCAAACCAATGAAGATTCAGGCCCTATCTACGCTTCCTTGCTCTATGATCCGACGGAGCCTATCTACAATGAGGATGGAAGCTTTCGGCAATCGACAAATTTAACGGTCAATAACCCGGTAAGCTTAATTGAGGGAATCAGAAGTAAAACCAAAACCAACCGGACCTTTGGCAATGTTTATTTCCAATATGAGCTTATCGAAGACTTGCAAGCCAAGTTGAATATCGGCTCGGATCGTCAAACTTCAAGGAGGGACATTTATAACACAAGACTTACCTTCCGAGGCGCGCCGGCTGGCGGAATTGCCAATATAACTACCCTTGAACGTTCGAATATACTTTCGGAATTCACCCTTGTCTATCGAAAAGAACTCAATAAAGACCATCGATTTGATGTACTCGGCGGTGTAACCTATCAAAACTTTGTGAATCGACGCTTTGCTGGAAATATCACCGGATTCCCATCCGACGACCTTGGCACCGATAATCTCTCCTTGGGTGACACAAATAACGACGCCCTTTCAAGTAATACGGAAGAAAACTCCCTCCTTTCGTATCTGGGACGGGTCAACTATCAAGCCTATAACCGTTTCTTATTCACGGCTTCACTACGGGCTGATGGATCCTCCCGTTTTGGGGAGAATAACAAATTCGGTTATTTCCCATCGTTCGCGATCGGATGGAAATTGAGCGAAGAAAATTTTATCCCTTCCCTATTCAATGATCTCAAATTGAGGGCTAGTTGGGGGCAAACAGGCAATCAGGAAATCGCCAATTACGCTTCACTTTCCACCTTTATCCCTTCCTCCAACGCCATCATTAACAATACCCCCGTGGTGGGTATCAGACCCTCCCGCATTGCCAATCCGGACTTAAAATGGGAAACTACCGAGCAATTAAATATAGGCGTAGATGCTTCCATCTGGAATGGAAGACTGTCGGGTACAATCGACTATTTCATCAAAGACACGAAAGACCTCCTTCTCCACTTACCCCTGCCTCAATCGACGGGGTTCTCATCTGTTTTGTCAAATGTAGGCTCCATACGCAATAGCGGCATTGAGTTACAACTGACATCCAGTAATATCCGAAGAGGGCATTTCCGGTGGAATACGACCCTCAATTTTTCGGCACTGGAAAACAAGGTTACCGATCTGGGTACCATTGGCGATATCCTAACAGGGAGCGTTGCCAATGTCGGTAATACGGTGATCATCCGCGAAAATGAGCCGGTCAATTCCTACTATGGTTACCAAATCATAGGTATCTTTCAAAGTCAAGAAGAAGTTGCAGCTTCAGCTCAGCCCGATTCTCGGCCTGGGTTCCCCATCTTTAAGGACAACAACAACGATGGCGTGATCAATCCAGCCGACCAACGGATTATTGGGGATCCATTTCCCGATTTTACCTATGGATTGTTTAACAGCTTTAGCTTTAAAAACTTCCAACTCGACTTTCTAATTCAGGGGCAACAAGGCGGTAAACTACTCAATATCAATGTGATTGAAAGTATGTATCCTGGAAACTTCCGCCGAAACAAATTAGCCGAACAGATCCTCGATCGTTGGACTCCCGACAACCCCAACGCCAAATGGCCATCGGGCACTGTTCCCACAGCCTATGGCGGAGGAAAGGTAAACGACCTTGTGTTGGAGGATGCCAGCTACCTGAGGTTAAAAAATTTGCAGATCAGCTATACCTTCAACAAAGTAAAACCTTTTCGATCCCTAAGGGCTTACGTGGTAGGTCAAAACTTATTTACCCTCACCGGTTATTCAGGCTTTGACCCAGAAGCTAACTCCCTGGGAAGAAGCAATGTAAAGATTGATTACAGTAGCTATCCGCTCACTCGAAACTGGACCGTTGGCCTCAGTCTAGGACTTTAATCCGAGCGTCAATCATCAAATTCTAAATAGGATTTTTTCAAAAAGGTAAAACGGAAGTTCGATGTTTACCCCAAACGAAACGAATAAAATGAAAAAAATAATCACCAGCCTATTCATAGCGCCTTGGCTACTTTTGAGTTGCGAATCCTTAGACGAATCCGTCTATTCGGAACTCACTCCTCAGGTCCTCAACACCCAAAACGGGGCACTTTCGCTTTTGAATTCAGCCTATTCCAACGCCAGTTTGGTGACCCTTGGCAACGGGGGCGTACAACTTTATTTTCTGTCGGCTATGCCTTCGGGAGAGGCTTGGAACCAAGGCGGAAACATAGAAGCCCAACTAACGCCTTTGACCAATTTTACCTGGGACAGCAACCATAGCTTTTTCAATGAAGTATGGCGCGTTGCTTATGCTGCCATCCGCGACGCCAACCTCTTGCTTGCCGAAATTCCTAATACGACGCTACCCGAGAATTTCAAAGAACGGGTAATTGCAGAGGCGACGTTTATACGGGGATTCAGTTATTCCCTGCTTTATAACTGGTTTGGTCCCGTACCCTTAATCACGGAGGAAACCACGGACTATTACGTGGCAAAAGCTTCTGACGAGGCTATTCGGGAATTTATCGAGAAAGACCTTCTTTGGGCTGTTGAAAAATTACCGCTCAATCAACCTGAATTTGGGCGGGCAAGCAAAGGGGCTGCGCTCGGAGTTCTCGCCAAGTTTTACCTCAACACCAAACAATGGCAAAAAACTATTGAAACGACCCGAAAAATAATCGCACTCGGTACCTATGATTTGCTGGATAGTTATCAAAAGGTATTCGCCCTCGACAACGAAGGAAATCCTGAAATTCTGTGGGCTTTGACCCGACACCCTCAAGGCGGCGCCATTTTCCTCAATGCGCTTACCTTCCCAACCGACTACCCACTTCTGCCCAATCAGGGGGTCTACGCGGCGCGTACCTATGTATACGACGATTTCATTTACTCCTTCGACAGCGCTGATGAACGGGGAAAACTCTTTGTAACCGAATACACCAACACCGCAGGTCAACATATCCAACTACTAGGTAAAAACCAGACTTTACCTTATAAATATGAGTTTGATCCAAATTCTTCTGGGCCAGGTACTGGAAATGATTTTCCAATTGTACGATATTCGGATATTCTTTTGTCCTTAGCCGAAGCATTAAACGAAGTACAAGGACCGCAACAGGAGACAATCGACTTAATTAATGCGGTCCGGACCCGTGCCAAAGTTAGCCCAATTGAACTGGCGGGGCATACGCAACAAAGCTTACGAGAACGCATTTACCAGGAAAGAGAATGGGAGTTTTACTCGGAAGCGAAAAGAAGAGAGGACCAGATTCGATTGGGAACATTTATCACCAAAGCGGTAAATGAACGAAACAAAAATGCAAAACCGCATCATGTTTTGTTTCCCATACCCGAAATTGAACTGAATGCCAATCCGAATTTGAAGCAAAATGATGGCTATTGATTTCTTCGAATATAAATCAAACGACCATGCTTGGTAATTTAAAACGTTTGGTACTTGGGTTAGTGTCGTTGGGGATCTGGTTTCCCCTGGCGGCACAACCCCAACCTTTACCCAATATCCTATTAATCATCACCGACGATCAAGGCTTGCATGATGTAGGTTATTATGGAACCAAAGATCTTTTTACACCCCACATTGATGCCTTAGCGAAAGAAGGATTGCGATTTGATAATTTCTATGCGAACAGTTCGGTTTGTTCGCCGACGCGAGCCGCCCTATTAACAGGACGTTATCCAAGTTACGTAGGTGTCCCTGGTGTGATCCGAACGCATAAAACGAATAATTGGGGATTCCTGAATCCCGAATCGGTATTACTTCCACGGGTGTTGAAAGAACAAGGTTATACCACGGCTCTGATTGGCAAATGGCATCTAGGGCTCGAATCCCCCAACACCCCGAATGAACATGGATTCGATTATTTCCACGGATGGCTGGGTGATATGATGGATGACTACGTTCAAAAGCGAAGACACGGTATCAACTACATGCGCAAAAATTTCGAGGAAATTGATCCACCTGGCCATGCCACCGATCTTTTCACTGAGTGGGCTGTAAATTATATCCATCATAAAGCTTCTGAAAAATCACCTTTCTTTCTGTATTTAGGTTACAATGCCCCACACTTTCCGGTACAACCGCCCCAGGAAAAATTGGATGATGTCAAAAAAAGATTCCCTCAACTCTCTGAAAAACGCGCCAAATTGGTCGCCTTTATTGAACATCTCGATGAGGGCATCGGCAAAGTAATCACTGCTCTCAAAGAGTCTGGATTATACGACAATACCGTCATAGTTTTTACGAGTGACAATGGAGGATGGCTGCCCGACGAAGCGAACAACGGCCCATATCGCGATGGCAAAGGCACCTTGTACGAGGGCGGGCTCCGAATCCCCACTTTTATAACCTGGAAAAACACGATCACACCGGGAAAGAGTACTGCCTATCGAGCCCTATCGATGGACTTATATGCAACCCTTGCCGAAATAGCAGGCGCTGAAATTAGACATAAAATAGAAGGGAAGAGCTTCTTGCCGCTGCTAAGGGGTCAAACCATCGACGACAAAGACCGCCCTCTGTTTTTCGAGAGAAGAGAAGGTGGCGACCAATTCGGTGGGTTAGCCATTCATGCCGTCAACGTAAACGGTTGGAAACTTCTGCAAAACCGCCCTAATGAAAAACAACAACTTTATAATCTAAACGAAGATCCCTTCGAACAAACCGATCTGATCGATACCCACCCCGACAAATTTAAGGAACTCAACGCTTTACTCCGTCAACACATTCAATGGGGTGGCAGAATACCCTGGCAGAAATAAAAAAATTAATCTTTTGTATCAACTGAGTTTTTATACCCGATGAAAAATACCCTATTCTTATTCCTGTTTCTACTAATCATTGTACATCCTTCGCATTTGGAGGCTCAGACCAGCCAACCGAATGTCGTCATCATTTTCACCGACGACATGGGTTATGGAGATTTGGGGGTTTATGGAAACCCATCCATCCACACCCCAAATTTGGACAAAATGGCCTACGAAGGTCAAAAATGGACAAATTTTTACGTAGCCGCACCGGTTTGTACACCCAGTAGGGCGGCTTTAATGACGGGTCGTTTACCGGTACGAACCGGAATGAGTAGTGAAAAAAGGCGAGTTTTATTTCCCGATTCGAAAGGTGGGCTCCCCCAATCGGAAATCACTATTGCCCGTAACCTGAAACAAGCCGGTTATCGCACCGCTGCCATTGGCAAATGGCACTTGGGGCATCTACCCGAATACCTCCCGACTTCCCACGGCTTTGACTACTACCTCGGCATCCCCTATAGCAATGACATGGATCGAGTTAAAGAGGGGGAATACTTTAAAATACTGAAGGAAAATCCGGATTACCATCATTTCAACGTACCCATATTGCGCAATACCGAAGAAATCGAACGTCCGGCCAATCAATACACGCTGACCCAACGATACACGGAAGAAGCGGTTCGATTTATTCAGCAGAACAAGGGCAATCGGTTCTTTCTGTATTTAGCCCACTCTATGCCCCATGTTCCACTTTTCACTTCCGATAAATTCAAAAACAAAAGTGCGCGTGGGTTGTATGGTGACGTGATTGAAGAAATAGACTGGAGTGTAGGACAGGTTTTGCAGGCTTTGAAAGACAATGGTATCGATGAAAATACACTCGTCGTGTTTACGTCCGACAATGGCCCATGGCTCATTTTTGAAGACCACGGGGGGAGTGCCGGGCCTTTGAGAGGTGGTAAAGGAGGGACTTTCGAAGGGGGGATGCGGGTTCCGGCGATATTCCGTTGGCCCGGGAAAATCAAACCGGGTGTGGTTAATGAGTTGGGAAGCACTCTCGATCTTTTCCCTACCGTTTCTGCGCTAGCGCAAGTGCCCGTACCCCGCGATCGAGTCTATGACGGCTACGACCTTTCTCAAACCCTCATAGCCGGTAAGCAAAGCCCTCGCCAGGAAATGTTTTTTTATCGGGACACGGAAGTCTACGCCGTACGTCATGGCGATTACAAAGTCCATTTTATTAGTCAACCCGAGTACGGTCCTGGTCGTGACAAAACCTACCACAATCCTCCCCTAGTCTATAATTTGGGAGTTGACCCCGGCGAAAAATATAATTTAGGGAATAAGAACCCCGAAGTCATTCAGAAGGCAAAAGAGCTATTGGACCAACACAAATCCACGCTAAAACCTGTGGAAAATCAGTTGGAAAAATAAACAATCCACACCATGCTATTTTTTAAGAACATAAAGTCAGGGCAGAACAAACAAGTTCTGTCCTGCATTTTTAGACGATATGTCATCCTAACTATTTGTATGGTCTTGTCCGGGTCGGGAATAGCTCAAAGTAGCGATGTGTCCAGACCTAATATCATCTATATTCTGGCCGATGACTTGGGTATAGGTGATATCTCAAGCTACAACGAAAACTCCCGTTTGCAAACTTCAAACGTGGATAGACTGGCCGCAAATGGCATTAAATTTACCGACGCCCACACCAGTTCTTCCGTATGTACCCCCACCCGTTACGGCATTCTAACCGGTCGATATAGCTGGCGAAGTCGATTAAAAAAAGGGGTTCTTAGCGGCTATTCAAAAGCATTGATCGAACCGGACCGACTCACGGTCGCCCAATTCCTTAAAGATCACGGATACCATACGGGATTTATTGGCAAGTGGCACCTAGGATGGGATTGGAAGTTTGTAGACAATCCGAGCAATATAGACAATTTGGATTCTCGTCCTACCGTTGATTTCACCCAACCCATTACAAACGGACCCACCGACAAAGGCTTCTCCTATGCATATGCGATCAGTGGCTCCCTCGACATGGCCCCCTACGTCTTTGTAGAAAACAATTTACCAACCTCCATACCCACCCGAAATACTGTTTCAACTGACTTTAAAGGGTTCTGGCGGGAAGGTCCCACCGGTGATGATTTCGAGCATGCTGAGGTTTTGCAGCATTTAACTCACAAAGCCCTCGACTACATCCGAAATAGGGTAAAAAAAGAAAATCCCTTTTTCCTCTATTTTGCTTTGCCTGCACCCCATACCCCAATTCTACCGACCTCTCCCTTTCTGGGTAAAAGCAATACGAATTTTTACGGCGATTTTGTGCTACAGATGGATGATGTCGTTGGACAAATTATTACACTCTTGGAAGAACAAAACATTCTCGACAATACCCTTATTGTATTTACCAGCGATAACGGCTGTTCTCCGCGGGCAGGATTTGATGAATTAGCCAAGGTGGGGCATAATCCCAATTATATTTACCGCGGTCATAAAGCCGATCTCTACGAAGGCGGGCACCGAGTGCCCTTCATTCTTTCTTGGCCAAACAAAGTCAAAAAGGGGGTAATATCGAATGAACTCATCTGCACCACAGATTTACTGGCCACCTTATCCGAATTATTGAACGCCCCCCTTCCAGAAGATGCCGGTGAAGATAGTTACAGCATTCTTCCATTTCTCGATCCCCTACAAGCTGGGAATAGACCAGAGAGAGCTATTGTCCATCATTCCGTA
>JBAYRB010000086.1:0-8341 GCA_041676905.1 Spirosomataceae bacterium | reverse complement strand
TGGAAATATTCCCTCCCAGCATGAAATTGGCCGGTAGTGCGTAATCAACCCCAATGCCAAACCCGTGGGTTTTTATGGGCTTATCATAGTTTCCATGCATACCGAAATATTGTCCGGCATAGGTTCCCGAAGCTACATATAAGTTATTACCAACGAGGTAGTCTTTATAAACGCTGTTATAATAGTAAACATCCGCAAATAGCTTATCCCCTATCAGACCTTTGTAGCCAATTTCGGTGGAAATAACGCGTTCAGGCTTATATTCGGTTAGGGTGAAATTTTCGCCGGTTTTGACATTAATTAACTGAGCATCCGAAAAGTACTTTTCCCTTAGCTGGGGCAAACCCCCAATCAGTCGTGCCAGCGGTGTTTGCAAGTCGATGAACTGAGACTGAGTATCTGGGATACGGAATGCAGTTTGATAGGAAGCTCTGAAATTGTGATTTTTGGCGAGCGTAAGTACACCAGAAATTCGGGGTGAAAACTGACCTTTGAAGTTATTATTTTTGTCGTATCGCACGGAACCAGTCAATTTGAACAGCTCTGCAAACGTTTTTTGTGCTTGTACATAACCTCCGATCTCCGTAATTGTCGGTTCTTTCCCGTTTTCGTCTTGGTAAAATAAGGTACCCTTTGAATTGAGGTCATACAGTCGATAGCTAGCTCCAGCAATGATTTCGATCGCACTCGGATCAATTACCTGATTGAAATTATACATCCCTTCCAGATGGTAGAGTGCGGTCCTATCCAGGAATTTTGCCCCAACATTGCTCGAGTTTCCCGGAATGGCTGTATTGGTAACCTTGTTAAGCTGATCGATAAATCCCTGTGAACCTGGCGTTTCGGATCGACCATCTCCCACTTGATTGCGTAGGTTTTGGGCAATCTCACTGGCGTTGGTTCGATATTTTGATATATCCGTTAGATAGCTCATCAGAGCTGCTTCAGCATTACCCGTTGCTTGGAAGACATTGAACGTATTCTGCAGGATCGGCCCCATAACCGCACCCGCTAGGTTCGCAGCATAATTGGCGAAATAACCAGGATCGGGTAAAATGTTTCCATTTTGAATAGTCCATTGACGGTTTACACCTAAGCCTGCTATTCCCGCCGAATAGCTATCGCCCGAATTTTCCTGGGTAGTATATGCTCTCACGAAAAAATTGGATCCTTTGATGTCCGCTTTGAATTGCCCGATGGTGAAGTTCTTAATAAAAAAGCGGTCAGCTCCCGTATAAACGGTCGTCCCCAATCCCCAGTTCGCTTGCGCACTGGCCTCGACGTTTTCGTTAATTCTATAATGTAATGAAAGGTTCGTTTTGATGTTATAAGCGTTATAGTCGACCAAATCTCGTTCCCTATAACCGCGACGAGCAACAGTTTGATCGCCGAAAATATCTTGAAATACCTTTTGATAACCAGCGGCGGGGTCAGGTCCCAAGCCTGCCTGCGCAAACAAGGCTCCTAATTGTTGAGCCCCTTGATGAACGGGTTGCAACGCTGGGACCAACTGGGCAATACTACCTAGATTTTCACTCAATAAGGAGCCAATCTCTACCGACGGGTCACCATAGATATTAATTCCATCGTAGCCTGGATTCCACGTTTCGGTCCCATTAAAACCATAACCATTCGATAAACTCTGATCCCGGTAGTCGGTAGCTTGCCAATCTTTTGCCTGGAGATAAGTAAAATTGGCTTTGAAGGCCCACTTGTTGTTAAAAGCTTTCGCATATCGAACGCCTACATCGAAAAATGGTGTCGTCGCCTGAGATTCGTCCGAATAACGCTTTACTCGATTGTCGGCATGCATAATGCCTGTTTTGGCATAAGCACTTAGCCCTTGGTATAGGAATGGGCTTTTACTATTCATGAGCAAGATCCCATTAATTGCATTAGCCCCGTACAATGCCGACGCAGCACCCGGGAGAAGTTCTACACTTTCGACGTCTAGTTCAGACAAACCCGCAATGTTTGCGACCGAGAAATTTAGCCCCGGGGCTTGGTTGTCCATCCCATCGACCAGCTGAACCATACGGGTGTTCCCATTCCCGGAAAAACCCCTCGTATTCGCATTACTAAAGGTGAGCGACTGTGTGCTCATTTCCACGCCTTTCAAATTACGAAGTGCATCATAAAACTGGGATGAAGGGGTCTCCCGTATCGCCCGTATGTCCAAACGCTCAATTGACACCGGTGATTGTAAAACACTTTCTTCCACCCGAGATGCGGATACAACTACTTCCCGCCCAATTAAAATCTCCTCTTTTAACTGGAGCATGAGGTCCGACCTGCTCTCTGAAATGTCAATTTCTTGGGTCCGGTATCCGACCGATGAAAAGATTAACTTAAAGGGGGGTTGTGTGTTAACGCGCAACGAAAATTCACCGTTGGAGTCTGTGATGGTCCCCACTACCTTATCCTTTACCCGGACACTTACTCCGATCAAGGGCTTTTGGGTTGCCGCATCGGTAACCTTCCCCGAAAGTGCTATTTGACCTAGCACTTCCACGTTCAAAAAAAAGAACGAAATTACTACCAACGAAAAGGAATGTGTAGATATCTTCATATCAAATGATCAACTTAATTTGTTATGCAAACATAACAAATTTATAACATTTCAATTATTTTTTATAAAGCGATGAATAATTTTTAGAAAAAAAGTCGTTACACTTCATTAATATTCTCACTTTCAACCTATTAATAAATAACTGACGGAATTCATTTGGTAAACCAAGCAAAGCGGAATAGTTTTGGGGGAAAATGATCGTCTTCGAAGACAACTTTTAGCATGAATAATACCTATGTCGTCATCATGGCCGGGGGGGTTGGTACTCGCTTTTGGCCATTTAGCAGAACTACGTTTCCAAAACAGTTTCACGACGTACTTGGGACGGGTAAAACGCTTCTTCAGCAAACGGTAGAACGTTTCAACGGACTTTGCCCGAACAGCAATATTTACATAGTTACCAGCGCTGAGTATCAAAATATTGTCGCAGACCAGTTGCCCTTTTTATCGAAGGATCAAATTTTATTGGAGCCCCATCGTAGAAACACCTTACCTTGTGTAGCTTATGCCTGTTTCAAGATAGCTTCACAAAACCCGGAAGCCAATATCGTCGTTGCACCGGCCGACCACATCATTCTTCAGGAAAACACTTTTCAGGATACGATCCGCATTGCCCTAGGAGCAACACGCATGGAAAATATACTGATCACGCTGGGTATACAGCCCCACCGCCCCGATACCGGCTATGGGTATATCCAATACGTTCCCGATAAAAAAATGGTTAAGAAAGTGAAAACCTTTACCGAGAAACCCCACCTAGACATGGCCGTGCAATTTATCGAAAGTGGGGAGTTTGTTTGGAACGCAGGTATATTCATATGGAATGTAGTAGCCTTCAAGGAAGCCTTGAAGAAATGCATGCCGGACACCTATGACCTATTTGAAGAAGGGAATGAATTCTATTATTCCGATTCGGAACCTGCCTTTTTGAACAAGGCTTATGCCCGCTGTAAAAGTGTATCGGTCGATAAAGGTATTATGGAAAAGGCCGACAACGTTTACGTGATTCTGAGCGATTTCGGCTGGTCGGATTTGGGCACCTGGAAATCTTTATATGAAGTGTCGGAGAAAGACGAGCATCAAAATGTAGCAACCGGCAAACTCCTCATGTACGACACTGAAAACTGCATTATCAAAACACCGGAAGACAAACTTGTCGTCATCAACGGATTAAACGGCTTCATCGTGGCAGAGTACGACAATGTATTGTTGATTTGTAAAAAAGAAGACGAACAAAAAGTGAAAGACTTTGTGGCTGATGCGAAATTCATTGATCCACGTTTTGTCTGATGCTAGCAACAATCATCCATTTTATATAATCATTTATTTCAAATGAGACAATTACTAATGCTCGCCCTATGCTTCATGACTATTTCGGGATTTGGGCAAAAAAAAGCCGACAAAGAAGAATGGGAAAAACTCTTCAATGGAAAAAATTTAGACGGTTGGGATGTGAAGATAAGGGGGCGAGAACTGAATGATAATTACCTAAACACTTTTCGGGTCGAAGATGGCAAAATGGTAGTTCGGTACGATGAGTATTCGGACTTCAACAAGCAATACGGACACATTTTTTATAAGAAGGAATATAGCTACTACAAGCTTGTGATCGAATACCGCTTTGTAGGAGAGCAAGCCCCACAGGGTGAGGGATGGGCTTGGCGAAATAGTGGAGTGATGCTGCACGGTCAGACGGCTGCTTCCATGGGAAAAAATCAGGATTTCCCTATTTCCATTGAAGTTCAATTCCTGGGGGGAGACGGAGAGAAAAAACGTACGACCTGTAACTTGTGTACGCCTGGAACCAACGTGGTTATCGATGGCAAATTAGTTACCCAACACTGTATTAACTCTACCTCGCAAACCTACCATGGAGATCAATGGGTAAGAGCTGAAATCCTCGTATTAGGCGATTCCCTTATTCGACATTTCGTCAATGGTGAACAGGTTTTAGAATATGAAAAACCGCAAATGGGAGGGGGTGCAGTGAGCGGGCATGACCCCTCTATTTTTGTCGAAGGTAAGCTGTTGAGCCGGGGGACCATATCCCTTCAAAGCGAAAGTCATCCGATCGAATTTCGCAAAGTAGAATTGCTTAATCTGCAAGGCTGTACCGACCCAACTGCGAAAAATTATAAGTCCTACTACGTCAAATCCGACAATTCTACTTGCATCTATAGAGGTAAGAAACGGTAAGAATCGTAGGGGTTTTGAGAAAGCCGTCACAGTGTATCGATACTGGGACGGCTTCTTTATTTTCCAACGCTCGAGTTATTTCTTTTGGCCTGTCCGGGAGCTAGAGTGTTAAATCCGGATTATTTCAGCACCAATGGCGTTCAATCGCTCGTCAATAGCTTGATAACCCCGATCAATTTGTTCAATATGATCAATAATACTCGTGCCGGTGGCCGACATAGCGGCAATCAACAAGGCTACTCCTGCCCGTATATCGGGTGAAGCCATACGCATTCCTCTTAATTGTGATTCTCGATTAAGACCGATGACCGTCGCTCTGTGCGGATCGCAAAGGATGATCTGAGCACCCATATCGATTAGTTTGTCCACAAAGAAGAGTCGACTTTCGAACATCTTCTGATGGATTAAAACAGTGCCTTGCGCTTGAATAGCTGTTACGAGGACTATACTCAACAAATCGGGTGTAAAACCTGGCCATGGCGCATCGGCAACGGTCATGGTAGAGCCGTCGATAAAAGTTTCAATACGGTATTTTTCCTGTGCAGGAATATAAATATCATCGCCCCGGATTTCCAATTGTATCCCCAACCGTCTGAAAACATTAGGGATTATCCCCAACTCATTAACCTGACAATTCTTGATGTTAATTTCCGATTGAGTCATAGCTGCCATTCCAATAAAGCTACCGATCTCAATCATATCGGGTAACATAGTATGTTCGGTGCCCCCCAATTCCTTGACGCCCTCAATGGTTAGCAGGTTCGAGCCTACCCCGGATATACGTGCGCCCATTCGGTTGAGCATTCGACATAATTGTTGGATATAGGGCTCACAGGCGGCATTATAAAGGGTCGTAGTACCTTCGGCCATCACGGCTGCCATGATTACATTCGCGGTTCCGGTTACCGAGGCTTCATCCAATAAGATATAGGTACCCTTCAGTTTTTTACCGTCGACGGAGTAATACCCTTCCTTATGATACTCGAAGGTGGCTCCCAATTTCTCGAAACCCAAAAAATGCGTATCAAGTCTTCTTCGCCCAATTTTATCTCCCCCGGGTCGGGAAATGCTACCCCAACCAAATCGTGCTAACATAGGCCCCAGCAACATGACCGATCCGCGTAATGCGGCCGCTTTTTCCCGATAGATCTCCGTATTCATGTAATCGAGGTCGATGCGTTCTGCCTGAAAACGAATGGAAGAAGTACTGAGGCGATCGACCTTTACCCCCAAGTCACGGAGTAGCTCTACCAACTGGTTGACATCGCGAATGTCGGGGATATTGTGAATCGTTACCGGTTCGGCTGTAAGCAAAACGGCACAAAGAATCTGAAGAGCTTCATTTTTGGCACCCTGGGGTTGAATATCTCCCTTCAAGCGCCTGCCCCCTGTAATTTTGAAGGACGCCATAAATTTTTGCAGAAAGAATTGAACGCAAAGAAAGACGACTATTTCCCTTTTCTGTTGCGATTTTTATTAAACTTGTTGTGCTGGCGATGTTTACTATGACCACCCCCACCGCCATTGTAGGTGACTGAGTTATAGCGGTCCGGAACAAAGTTGCCGGTTTGAGACTGGTATCCGGTTATTTGGCCACCGCGTTGCCGCTCATAGCCGCTGTTCCGGTCCTTGGGTGTGGATTCAACAGGCCCATGTTCCTTGATATATGTCAACTCAGCGTGAAGTTTTCCTTTCGAAAGTTGCTCCAATTGTTCCAGCAATACCGTATCCTCCACGTTGTCTTTGTTCCAGGTGCTGTAAAAAGTTCGCATCAACCGGTAGATATAAGACACAAATGCAAGACGGTCGTCTGCATCTTCGGTTTCAATCGCTCTTTCTACTAACAGTTCTAGATTTCGACCATAGTGACGATACACCAAGCCATGCTGATTGTAGGCTACCGGTAAGGGTTTCTTACCCAATACCTCTTTGGATGGGGCTGGATAGGGGCTGTCTACATCCAATTCAAAGCCAGAAATTATATAAAGATCATCCCAAAGCTTGTTGGTATAATCTTGATTATCCTTCATTCCTGGGTGAATCTGACGCATTAATTCAATTAGAATATGCGCATAAAGCGTACGCTTCTCCCGATCCTCAATGTTCTTGATGTAATCGGCTAATTTTTCTACATTACTACCGTATTCTTTCAAGGAAGTCACTTTTATTCAAAAAACAAAAGTAGCAAGTTTTTCTTTTGATTGTTACTTCATCAACAAAAGACCGAGGCTAACGGTTCGCCTATGAGCGAGAAACCTTTCAAATTTAATCGTCAATTTCTTGGTTATTTTGCGAAATTTATTGAAATGCCTTTTTATTTTAGCAGATTAAATATTTTGGTTTGCACGCATTTAGAAAAATATTTGTGTTAATTTAATGATAGAAACGTTCAACAAATACACCTATTATGTAGATCCATACCCTTTCCATTTATAACCTAAACTCTGATATTCAACACTATAGATTGCCGCCTTCAATTGCATGATCGTTACTTTTTTTATTTTATTAGGAGGAATGGGCTACCTTCCCTCCGTGCCTAATATACACACCCTGGATGACCCTCCTGCGGTTATTAATGTGGCACCCGACACGATTAGATTACCCGAGAAGCTGTACACCGAGGCTACAGTCTCGTCTCAGTATATATTTAACGGGGCTCGTTATCATGTCTACGATCGGACCGCCCCCACCCACCAGTTCTACCAAACACGGGATATGATGGTCGGGACTTTAAGATACGACGGAAGGAATTACGGCCCGTATGAGATGCATTATGACATTAATTTCAACCAATTAATTGTCAAACACCCCACGGGCGGATACCTAGTCACCCTCGTAACCGAAAGGATTGAAGAATTTAACTTGAACGGCAAAAGATTCAAAAAAATAGTCGGCCATCCTCAACTACCGGATGCGATTTACGAATTCTTCTACGAAGGCCCTACCCAAATCTTGTGCCATCGAAAGAAAAACCGGATCGAAAAAACAGAAGACCGGACAACCATTCCTTTTTACCTGGATGCTAGTGCTTATTACCTCAAGGTGGGTGAAGACTATAAAAGGATCAGGCGGAAGAAAGATTTATACCTACTTTTCCCCGACAAGAAACGGGAACTACGCAGCCATTTTAGGAGACTACAAATACCATTTAACCCAAATAAGGATCGCTTTATTCTCGATGCGGCGCTTATCCTCGACAATCAAAGGCCTACCCAATGATTAAGACTGTCATTCATTTTCTGAAATTCGCTTATCTATCGACTCTGTTATTGGTGGTTCAACAGGGTTATTCTCAGGAAAAGAGACAATCCATTGATATTGATGTGATTAATTTGAGTTTTGATCTCTTCGTTCAAGAACTTGAAAGGCAAACCGACCACCATTTCTTCTACGATCCAAGTAAGTTTGACAGCCTCCAAGTCACTATCCAAGCAAAAAATCAACCCTTACATGCAGTATTATCGGCGTTGTTTAAAGACACCGACTTTCGTTTTTCGATCGATCCCTTTGATCGGGTGTTTATCACACAACATGCGGCTTTGATTACTTGGCTCCCTTCCAATCCACCTGACTCTT
>JBAYRB010000085.1:0-8397 GCA_041676905.1 Spirosomataceae bacterium | reverse complement strand
TTTTGATTTCAAAAGTTCCGTTAACTGGGTAAGGGTTTCCCTTGCTTGGGGACGAATTGTAGAGCGGTCGGTATCAAACTCTATGCTTCCGAAAATGGCGTCACATTCATCGTCTACCACATTTTTGGGAATAGCCGCTTGAACGAGCTCGGGCAGGTCAAGTGCCACACCGCCACCCGAGACCCAACTTCCTGGAGGGGTATTAGGTTCTTTGTCGAAAAGGTCGGCAACACCATCCCCATCACTATCGGTATAAAGGCGAGGATCAACCGGATTTGGCATATTGGCTTTGGCGATGGAATCTGCATCGGACATCGTAGGGTTGTAAGGGACGGGAATCAATTGCGCAGGTGTGGTGTACCGCAAATGATAACGACCTCTTGAAGCATCTGTCGGGCCTGATTTAGGGGCTCTTACGGCATTCTTTCCAATTTTATAGGTTAGAGCTACCGCACCAAAGGCATATTTATCCTTTTTTGATTCTCCCATGTAAAAACCCCAAAGACCACTTTGCCGGTCATAATCGGTTAAGGATCCGACGGTCAGGTCAATTTTTTCGGTATTAACGTGATTATAGGTAAAGCTTAAACCTAAATCGATGCGCGGCGAAACTTCATAATGGAAAGACAATCCGACGGGAAAAACCCATTCGCGGGTATAGGTAGACCCATTTCGATTCCAGGTTCCCGCAGTCTTTGAACTCGCTTCCGTATTGGATTTTAGAAGAAGTCGATCTTCAAACATGTCGTACAATTCGGAATAAAAATACATGATCCCGAACCCGGCATGCGCATCGATTTTCCAACGACGCATTTTATTCGAACCGAAAAATAGTCGATTGAGGTTCACCGTACCGTCTAGCGTTGCTTGAATGTAGGATGGACTTTTAAAATAAACATCGTACAATACCGGGTTACCGTTAGGATCTACCAAGGGTTCCCGCGTTGCTAAGTCAATGCCTTGCACATCTTTTTTCGAACCCGATAAACTGCCGTTTGAAAAGGTAATTTGTGCTCCGAACAGCGGAGTTATTTGCTTGTTGAGGGATAGTCCCCAGGCACCGGTCAGCGTCTCTTTCTCTCCATACGCAAAATTGTGCTGCCGTAAATCGCCAAAAAATCGTGTGATTCCGCCGTACCCAGTGACCGACCAAGTATTCATTTTATTCGGTCCTTCGTAGGTACGCCCATTTTGTGCCCATGCGCCGGTAAGGGAAAGAAGCAAAACACTTAAAGTTGCACAAGTAATCTTGAGATTCATGGATTGACTTAATTTAAATCACCCCTGCATACAGCAGGAAAAAAAGAAAGAACAAGTCTGTAAGCCGGGTTCTGTCCTGTATAGGTATACAGTTCCTGTCATTTATCTGGGACTACAGTCACCCGTAGCCTCTAACGGCCTACCCATGCCGGCACGCCTTCCGAAGAAAGCGAGAAGGACGAGCAGCCCCATCCGACACCTATTTGGCCTTTCAGCCCATAAGGTTTACCCTGCCCTCAACGTCACCGTTGAGGCGGTAGTCTCTTACACTACCATTTCACCCTTACCTCTCCGGGTACTAGACCCGATGAGGCGGTATATTTTCTGTGGCACTATCTGTCAGACCACCGTCACCAATGGCCTGCCTTCCCGTTAGGAAGTATGGCGCTCTGTGCTGCCCGGACTTTCCTCCCTGCTAAAAGCAGAGCGACAGGACAACTTGTTCTTCCTTTTTTCTCCTAGCAAATACCTTGCCAGTGATTTAAAAACTCAATTTTTCAACTTGTAGATCTAATTTCCCAGTAGCATTTACAACCGTATTAATTGATTCCGGTGTTAAATAAATTTTTTCGGGGTTCACTTCTTCCAATGATCCTTTTAAGATCATACCATCGGCTACAGCGTAATTTGCCATGGTTTCGCGCAGGGTGTTTGTCAGATTGTCGAGTTCTTCGGTGATCGGAAATACCAAGGCTTCTCGCATCATTTTTAAAAATGTACCATGTAACAGCCAGTTGGCCGCTTTGACCAGTACATTTCGGGTGTTCAAGTCATATTCCAAATTTTCGAGATACAAAGACCGGGAGCGGGGATCATATTTTGGGGTGCCTCGCAAGTAGATATCCCCCCGTATGCTTCCTGATAAACCAGCATGAATAATTAAATTCTCTTCCTGACCATAAAGATTGATCTTCTGGACTTGGATCTTGTACCGGCCACCCGAAGTATGGAAGGTTTTGCCTTTTAAATATTTTTCCGCCATTTCAGAGGCTTCACGATAGCCAATGGAGGTGATCAAACCCACCTGAAAAAACTGAGGTAAATTATCCACAATTTTTAGGGGAGGAAGTTTTACAATCTTGGTTCTGGCAGGTGGTACCTTGGAAATAATGGTCTGAGTATATCCCTTGATTCCAATATGTAAATTCATCACCCCATTTCGTGCATCCGGCAACCTGGCTTCTATGCTTTCAGGGGTATTTAACAACCAGGTGTGATAGGGTTCTGAAATCAAATGGGGTTCTTGTGCCATTACCCATGTTTTTTCAACTTCATCACGGATTTGAAAATTCTCCTTCACTTCCTTGTCGATGGCCTGGGTGATCTTTTCCGCATTCCGATTTAGTAGTCGACTGATCATCCCTTTGATAGGTATAGAAAAGCCAGCCACACTGATGGTAGGGTCGGTGATCCAGTCGTAACTGTCGACGCGCGTGTAGGTGATCAATCGCCAATCGGGGGAAAAAGTTACTTCGCTGATTAACCGCACCCGCATTTGAAATTCGGTATCCCGGTACCCTTGTAAAGTGTAACCGAAGGGTTTGAACTTGTAGCCCGCACTTGCCCAGATTTTCAAGGGGACATCAAATAGAAAATGATTGCCCAATGCCTCTACCTCTATTTCACCCGTTTTCCAAACCTTGGCTTTTAGGTTGTCGTTATTGTCGTCTTCGTAGCTTTTATCTTCGTACAATAACCCGGTAAGGCTTATGTTAATAAGCCTTTGTAATTCAGCAACCGGGATCGCTGCACTTAAGGTAAATGAAGATTTATGTTGATCTAATTCTAGCTCCATATCGGGATAAATGTATTTGGCAGGGGGAGGCGAAATCTTCGGTAATTTTTGACACCAGCTGTAATTCCCTATTAAAAAAATGAAGCCAAATAACATGCAACGTCTGTGAACGGTCGTTGCCAGTCGTAAAGGAGGTTGTTTCATTTCCTTTTAATAGACCTCTTTTTAATGCAAGTGTGCAATGGTTGCGCCATAGCCGAACTTCTCCTTCTGCGCATCTTTAAAATAGGCTACGTGGGGGTGTTTGCTAAGTATTCGGTGGATTTCTTGGCGTAAGGTTCCCTGACCGACCCCATGGATCACCGTAATCTTTTCAAGTCCGCCGGCAATAGCCTGTTCTAAATAGGCATTGAAAACCGAAATTTGGATTTTAAAAATTTCCTCCTTCGTCGTATCGGATGTAATCTCCGGGAGGGCATCTGCATGCAAATCTATTTCAGGTGACAATCGCTTCGTCTCCAACGTCTGGAGGGATTTCTCATCGCCGACACCGAGCATCTTTTCGCGTAGCTGTTCGGTCGTAAATGCCGGGTTTTGATTTTCCTCTATATCTATTTGGTAAACATGCCCCTTTACATCCAGAAGTGGGGCTTTCTGAAGGCGTTTATGATAACTCTGTGCCCGACACCTCAGGCTATAGTTATGGAAAAAGGATTCCGGCGTTTGGCTTTCGGAGAAATAAAGTAATTGGGTATCAAATACAGGCCACTTTTCGAAATCCTTCCACAGTAATTTTGTAATCAATTGAGCACTGGCTCCTTCCAAAGTACCGAATGCTAGACCTGAAACCTTCCCTTCGCTGCGGCCAAAGATCGTGAATAAAATTTTCCAGTCTGTTAAATTAACCAGATGCAGTGTAATTTCCCGATCATTGATGGGTACGAAAACGAGGTAGATCCCTTTGGTCGAAAAAGTTTTCCGTGCCGACGGACTTACTTCGGTTGGACGTTTCTCGGCTGTTGCTGCCAGCCGAGATTCCGCTGGCGAAATCAATACTACCTCACTTGCTAATACGGGGATTCCAAAGCCGTCACCCAAGTCTATCTCTACAAAATTCCCTGAAATTTTTGTTATTACACCTTCTTCTCGGCCATGAAGCAGTCTTACCTTGCTACCTATGTTCATCTATTTCTTTTAATAATTACGGTTTTCAATTCCTCCAATGATTGGAAAACGATCTTTGACGGCTACTTCAACTATTGAGGTATAACAACGAAATCAGCTATTTTGTTTGTATTTAATTGGATTTGAATGAAAGAAACCTGACAATGTTAGGCCGTTTGACCGGACAATGGTCAAATTTTCCGAACTTTGCACCTTGAAACCTGAAAATCACACGGGAATTATGTCGAGAAATTTTAAGATTGGCCTCTTTTTGACGCTGGCGGTCACCACGGTAACATTCACCTTTTATTTTTGGCAAATCTTCAGAACACCCAATTTACAGGTGGGTAAAGAGGACAGTTTTATTCTCTATATACCAAAAGGAGCAACTTATAAAGCTGTTGTCGACACCCTCACAAAATATGATGTTGTACAAGATCACGTTTCCTTTGCTTTTGTTACGAAAATTAAGAAGTACCAAGAGAATGTTAAGCCAGGACGATATCTGATCCCCCCCGATGCGACAAACCCTTGGGTGGTCAATAAATTGCGTGAAGGCCGACAAGATCCTGTTCGGCTGATTTTTAACAATATTCGATTGAAAGAAGACTTGATCAAACGGATTGGTCCCAAATTTCAATTCGGAGAAGGTGAACTGAGAGCCGCCCTGTCAAACCCGGCCATGACTCAGAAATATGGACTGGATACGACTCGGATCATCAGTATTTTTATACCGAATACCTATGATATATACTGGGATGTTTCGGTCGAGACCTTCCTCGACCGTATGCATAGCGAGTACAAACGTTTCTGGAACGAGGAGCGACTGAAAAAAGCAGAAGCCATCAATCTTACACCGGAAGAAGTAACTATTTTGGCTTCTATTGTGGAAGAAGAACAGGGTAGAATTCCCGAAGAAAGACCCCGTATTGCCGGAGTATACCTTAACCGTTTGAGAAGAGGCATGTTGTTACAAGCCGACCCTACGGTAAAATTTGCCTTGGGAGATTTTGGTATTCGGCGCGTGTTAAACCACCAGTTATTAGTCGACTCTCCTTACAATACCTATCGCTATAGCGGCTTACCACCAGGCCCCATTCGTTTGCCCGATATTCGTTCCTTGGACGCCGTTCTCAATTATGAAAATCATGACTATTTATATATGTGTGCCAAGGCCGACTTATCTGGGTATCATGCATTTGCAAAAACGCTGGCTGAACATACGATCAATGCCCAACAGTATCAAAGCGCCCTCAATAAGTTGAGAATCAAAAAATAAAATTGTCGAATTCATAAGAAGCAATTGGTGTGTGGTCTTTCCAACCCTTTTTTTGAGAATTGGGTCTTTAGGAAGAGACTAAAAACACATCAATCCATGAAAACACACATTCTTCTTCTATTGACAATAGGTCTTTTTATAGGGTGTAGTAAACAAGAGTCTACCCTTGAACCGGAGCTGGATAATTTATATTACACATCGCCACTCAACCTGGCAGGCCGGGAAAATGGAAATTTGACCGTTTCCTTGCAGCAGCTAAGAGACTCGAGATGCCCGATAGACGTAATTTGCATCCAGCCGGGCTTCGTGGAGTTGACCCTTCTAATTGCCGACTCAGTCCATTCAGCCCGCGTGAAAGCCGTGTTTTACGATAATGCCCGGAAAGACCAACCCGTGTCCTTCAAGTTGGGTGATAAAGCCTATTCCTTGATGATTAAAAGTGTAAAACCTCATCCTAAGGAGGGGCAACAACTGAAAATTGAAGACTACGTTGTAGGTTTACGTATATCTAGCCGTTAGGTATCTTTATTTTACGATCTTACTTCTTTGGCGATGGCTAAACAATCACTTACAAGTCGAGTAATTTCACTAAAGTCTCCTTTCTCAATCACATCTTTGGGAAACAGGTTCGAGCCTAGTCCTACAGCGTAGGCACCGGCACTGAACCATTCCTGTAAATTATCCCGTGTAGGTTTAACGCCCCCGGTAACGACGATTTTCGCATCAGCCATAGGACCTTTGATCGCCTTAATAAATTTAGAACCCAGTACATCACCCGGGAATAATTTTACGACTTCAGCCCCGGAAACCCGAGCATTGTATATTTCGGTTAAGGTCGAAACCCCAGGAAACCAGGGAATGCCTGATTCTCGGCAAACCCGACCTACTTCCGGATTGAAAATCGGCTGTACAATAAAATCGGCTCCACTTGCTACAAATTGCCTTGCCGTATCGGCATCATAGACCGTTCCGATTCCCAAATAAAGCCCTGGAAGCTCTGCATGCGCATATTCGACCAGCGGTTTGAAAACCTCAAGAGCACCTTCTCCCCGGTTGGTAAATTCAAATACCCGGCTTCCGCCATCATAACTCGCTTTTAAAACGGATTTAGCGATGGTTAGATCACCGTGGTAAAAGAGGGGTAAAATACCATCGTTGAACAATGTCTTCAGAACCGTTTCCTTTTTATCTGTACTCATTTCTAGTAATAAATTCTTTATAACAATTCGTATCGTGATTCCTTAAATTATCCTACTACCACTTCAATCATCTGATCCACCTGGAGCATTTCATTCGCAATATACATAATGTCGTCGGCAGTCACTGCCCGAATGCGGTCCAAGTAATTATCATAGAAATCACCTGGTAAATCGTTCAGAACGATGGATTGGTGGAGGTCGCTAATTTCAAATGCCGTGCTAAGTGACCGGGCAAACTCACCGGCCATGATATTTTTCACCCGTTCCAATTCGTCAGGATCGACTTTTTCAGTTTGTAAGGACTTGATCTCCTTATGAATTTCCTCCATCAATTCTGGGTGTGCATCTTTTTTGACATCTGTACCAATTACAAAATGAGTCGATTCTTTAAGGTTCGACAAGTGGGATGAAATGCCGTAGGTAAGCCCCTTCTCTTCCCTGATATTCGTCATCAGGCGTGAGCCGAAATAGCCCCCTAAAATTTCATTGGTCACCAGTAACTTGAAGTAGTGTGGATGTTTTCTGCCGATCACACGTGCCCCCATACGCAAGGTCAACTGCGAACTATCAGGTCTTTCAATTTGATAAAATTCACGTTTCTGATGGGTAGTATCGGGAGGACTCACAGCAGGGATGGAGGTGGACGATTGAGTCATCCTTGTGCCCAGGTGTGATTCGACCAGATCAATGGTTTGCTCCGATACCTTTCCTGATAAAAAAATAAATAAAGAAGCTTTTTGGATATGATCTTTATAGAAGTTCTGAACTGTTTCTCTTTGAATCTGATCCAGGTCTTTTTCATTTTGCGAGTAGCCGTAACGGGATTCACCCCCGTACAATGCAGCTTTGAATTTAGCATTGGCCAGCCAGGAGTTTTGTTCCTGATTGACCCGTAGTTGTTGTCGCGAAATATTTAATAATTTAAGCCAATCTGCTTCGGGAAACGAGGCATTTTCCAGTATATCGGCGATGACCGGTAAAATTTCAGGTAGAAATTTAGGCATCGTATATACGGTAATTCCATAATAGTCAGCTGTATGAACTACTTCTGTAAATGCCCCGTAGCGATCGAGGGTGTTGATAATTTGCGCTGACGATCGTGTGCCTGTGCCTTCCAATAGCATTTTTACAGCAAAGAAAGTCATCAGAGGGTGGGGGTCAATCCAGGAGTTTGCTGGAAACAAACATTCCATTCGGATTACCTCCTGTTCACCAATGTTCAAGGTGTAGCAAGGTGTACCGTTCCTCAAAACCACTTTCTCAGCTGTCGGGATGGAGGGGATGGTGATAGGCTGATAGGATGGAGCCTCTTTCGTACGCGTCATGAACGGATCGTCAATATAAAAAGACGAACGACACCCTAACAGTAAGTCATTCGTCTTTTTAAGAAATTAATTTTCAATGATATCTCCTGCTTTGTTTAAAGCAATTCCTAAGGTAAGTCTCCAAGTTTGTGCGAGGGGAGAACCTTGACGAAGTGGAATCATGTAGGCAAAGTCGACGTTGAATTTTTTCTGAAACCGGGCGCCTAATCCAAAGGTGACGTTACTGTGTCCGAGTTTCTTTTCACTTTGGCCATAGTAACCTACCCTTGCTGCGAATACGTTATGATACCAATATTCTAAACCCGTTCCGACGGCTATTTCTGAAAGTTCTTCACTAAACCCATCCGGAGCGTCGCTGAAGGAACCAAAAACACCCTTCATTAAACTCAGATTTTGTATGTCTCTCCCGGACACGATGCGGGTTTGAACACTCCC
>JBAYRB010000084.1:0-8426 GCA_041676905.1 Spirosomataceae bacterium | reverse complement strand
AGCCGTATGTTACCAGGGTTATATCACGTCCTTCCCGAAGAATTTCAGGTTGGCCTAGGGGTATATAATAGTCACCAAGATTATCGGGTCTTACTTCTTTTTGGCGATAGGCGTTCAACGGTTCTATCACTAAAGCAGGATCCATTCCTTCAAATAAGGTATTATAAAGGCCTGCTGCCTGGGTAAAGTTCCGAGGCGAAACCACATGTAAGCCCCTTAAACTACTCAACATCGTTCCTACGGGGGAGCCTGAATGCCAAATCCCCTCCAAGCGATGTCCCCGCGTCCGAATGATGACGGGCGCTTGTTGACCTCCAGCTGTTCTGTAGCGCAGACAAGCCAAGTCGTCTGTCAAGGTAGCTAATGTGTAATAGGTATAGTCGAAATATTGAATTTCAACGATAGGTCGCAAGCCACGCATGGCCAGTCCTATGCCCTGTCCAATAATCGTAGTTTCCCGAATGCCAGTATCGGTTATTCTAATTTCTCCATGTTTATCCTGAAGACCAGCAAATCCTTGATTGACATCGCCGATTTTTCCGATATCCTCACCAAGGGCTACTACCCGCGGATCACGGGTGAATAAGGCATCGAAATAGTCCCTGATGATCTCCCTCCCATCGACTTTCGGGGCATTGTCCGAATATTGGGGAGCAACGGGTTTAACATTTAAGGGAGATTGTTTTCCAGTAGCATACAGGTAGGTATTGTACCGCTGTTTATTGACCTCTCTGGCTCCTTCTAGCCATTTTATCAATTCCTCTCTTGCGGGAATGTTTTCATCCCGAAGAATTCTTACTGCTTTCGAAGCAGCTTGAACAAAATCCCGTCGAATCGGGAATTGAACCGAAGAAAGTTGCTTAACAACCTCCTTGATTTCTTCCTTTCGGTTAGCCTCGGCCAACGACGCCTTTAACAATCGATTTACGGTTTCCTGATCCTCTTTGAAAGAGGCTCTATAGGCCGTCCAGGCTTGATTGCGCGCTGTTTTTACGGCTTCTTTAGCCTCTATCTCAATGGTTTCGATTTCTTCTTCTGTCGCAATCCCATTTTCAATAATCCAGGATCTAAATTGTGCATTGCAGTCAAATTCTGCCTCCCAGGCTAGCCGTTCAGCCGATTTATATCGTTCGTGGGATCCTGAGGTCGAATGCCCTGTAGGTTGGGTTAATTCGTCAACATGAACCAATACCGGAACATGTTCTTTTCGACAAATTTCGGTTGCGATACGATAGGTTTCGAGCAACTCGGGGTAATTCCAACCAGCAACCTTGAAAATTTCAATTCCGGGTACGCCGTCTTCACGTTTCAACCCATCGAGGGCTGCTGATATGCTGCTTTTAGTTGTTTGATAAGAAACAGGTACCGAAATTCCGTAACCGTCATCCCAGACGGACATAAGTAGAGGAACCTGTAGCACCCCAGCTGCGTTCATCGTTTCCCAAAACATCCCTTGGGAAGTAGAAGCATCTCCTACAGTAGCAAATACGATTTCGTCTCCTTTTCTGGAAAATTTTTCGAGATAGGAAAGGGCCGGATTTTCCCGGAATAACTTGGAAGCGTAGGCTAAACCCAAGGACCGAGGTATTTGCCCGGCGGTAGGGGATATGTCACAAACCGAGTTATATAATTCGATTTGATCTCGCCATTCACCCTGTTCATCCACCCAGCGGGTTGCGAAATGACCGTTCATCGACCGCCCACCTGTGTGGGGTTCATGGGCTAAATCGGGATGGGCATAAATTTGTGCAAACAATTGTTGCCAAGTAAGGTTCCCGAGGTAATATTCTATGGTTTGGTCTCTGTAATATCCCGAACGAAAATCTCCTTTTTTAAAGAAGGTGGCTAACGCAATCTGGGCTACTTCTTTTCCGTCTCCGAAAATACCAAACTTGGCTCTACCCCCCATTACATCTCTCCTTCCTTGTAGAGCTACCACCCGGCTTTCTACGGCCACACGATAGTCGTGTAAGACCTTATCCTTCACTAGCGTATCGTTTTCAAACAAAGTTTCGTTGAAAATCATTGTCAGTCTATTGCAAGGGTCTCTTATCTTCCAACCAGTTTCAAATTACGATCAAAAAGACAAAGGACCAAAATTAAAATAAGCGAAAATTAGAATTTGTTACACACTCCTTTGTAATAAAAGGCTCATATAAAGAATTTTATTTAAATTTACTGGTTCGAATGCAATGTTTCTTTGTCATTTTCAGTTACAATGCTAGTAGAACGATCTTTTTAACATTAACGTTTTCTATTGACCGTGAAAAAACTAATCTTAATCCCCATTTTTTTCCTTGTGGCATTAGGTGCCAGTTTTGGACAAGGCGTATTGAAGTTCAAAGAAGAGACCCACAATTTTGGGAAAATACCACAAGGCACACCCGTATCCACTGAATTCGTATTTACCAACACCGGTAATGCACCGATCATACTTTCAGAAGTAAAAGCTAGTTGCGGTTGCACCACTCCGGAATGGACCAAAACGCCGATACTTCCTGGAAAAACAGGGGTGATCAAGGCGACTTATAACGCTGCTGCCCCAGGTTCTTTCAATAAGAGCATTACGGTTACCAGCAATTCTGAATCTCCCACAATCACCCTTTTCTTAAAAGGAGAAGTGGTTAAAAATGCAGGTTCAGCAGCAGCAAACCGAACATCAGCATCTAAATAAATATTGATTTAACGCTTTCTTTTGAAGGGAAAGCAACACGAAACAACTTGTCAAACGGATCCGTCCGGACAGGCAGGTTGTTTTGTTTTTTATATGGGAATCCAACCATCCTTAAGATCCGAAGGATTTCCTTTATTTTTGCAACATGGTTTTACAAAATGACTTACTCCTTCGCGCAGCCCAAGGGGAGGCTACAGAACGCCCACCCGTTTGGTTGATGCGCCAAGCCGGACGAATTCTGGCTGAATATCGCGCTGTCCGTCAGGAAGCGGGCAGTTTTATTAATCTGGTTACAAATCCCGAACTCGCCGCCGAGGTTACCATACAACCCGTCGATTTGCTGGGAGTCGATGCAGCCATCATTTTTTCGGACATTTTGGTCATTCCAGAAGCCATGGGTTTACCCTATGAAATGATCGAACAAAGAGGACCAAACTTCCCGAAAACAGTACAAAGTGAAGACGATTTAAAATCACTGAAAATCGCCGATCCGGAAAAAGAATTAGGATATGTGCTCGAAGCCATTCGGATCACAAAAAAACGTCTCAATGGAAGGGTGCCCTTGATCGGCTTTGCAGGAGCACCGTTTACGATATTCTGCTATATGACCGAGGGTAAAGGAAGTAAAACCTTTTCGGTTGCAAAGAAACTTTTATACACCAATCCGGAACTAGCCGAACATCTACTGCAAATGATTACCGATAGTACTATTGCCTACCTCAAAGCGCAGGTAGTGGCAGGTGCTAACCTGGTACAGGTATTTGACTCATGGGCAGGAATTCTTTCCCCTCAACAATACGAACGTTTTTCATTGCCCTATCTACGCCAAATATGCGATGCCATTGATACTGTTCCGGTCACGATTTTTGCAAAAGGAGCCTATTTCGCAAGGAAAGCGATCGGTGAACTCAGTTGTTCGGTTGTAGGACTTGACTGGAATATGGACATTGCCGAATCGAGAGCCCTGATACCCCATAAAACATTACAAGGAAATCTGGATCCATGTGTACTTTATGCGTCTTACGGCGAAATAAAAAAAGAAACACGTGCCATGTTAGAAGCCTATGGTGACCATCCATTTATCGCTAATCTGGGCCATGGCGTATATCCTGATACCGACCCTGATAAAGTAAGGTGTTTTATCGACACTGTGAAAGCTTATACTCGAGTGACCCATTAAAAGGATGTGATTATGGCCGGAATGGACTATGATGCGATTGTGGTCGGTTCCGGCCCTAATGGATTAGCAGCTGCCATCAAATTACAGCTGGAGGGGCTCTCCGTCCTTTTATTGGAGGGCAAAAATGAAATAGGAGGGGGGACCCGAACAGCAGAACTCACCCTTCCTGGTTTTCAACATGACATTTGTGCTGCCGTGCATCCGATGGCCCTCCTTTCTCCTTTTTTCAGTGTTTTACCCTTGGAAAAATATGGGCTGAAATGGATCTACCCGGCTATTTCAGCCGCACATCCCTTCGATGACGGAAGCGCAGCTGCAGTGTTGTCGACGCTCGAGGAAACGGCCAATCAATTTGCCAACGATCGCTGGAAATACATTCGCTTCGTAAAGCCTATCCTTGACCATTTAACAGACTTAACGCCGGAGTTACTAAAACCATTTCCTTCCTTCAAGAATCCGAAGGCCTTAGCTCGATTTGGGTTACGAGGGCTTCAGCCGGCTTCGTGGGTGGCCGAAAAATTCCATTCGCCGAAATTAAGGGGTCTCTGGGCGGGAATGGCCGCTCATTCCATGCAACCGCTTAACAATTGGATGACTTCGGCAATTGGACTAATGCTTTTATCTACTGCTCATGCCAAAGGTTGGCCTATTGCATTGGGGGGTTCCGAAAATATCGCCAAAGCACTGGTCGACTATTTCCGCAATCTGGGTGGAAAAGTAAAAACCGGATTTTGGGTACGATCCCTAAAGGACTTACCCACTGCCAAAGCCATCTTCTTTGACACGACACCAAGACAGTTGCTAGATATAACAGGCGATAAGCTCCCCAAACTCTATCGAAAAAGACTAAGATCTTACCGATATGGTATGGGAGTTTTCAAAATCGATTGGGCTTTAAATGAACCCATACCCTTTAAATCGCCCCTCTGTCGACAAGCCGGGACCGTCCACATAGGAGGAACCTTCGAGGAAATTGCTGCTGCTGAAAAGGCGATTTACAAGGGTAAACCCATAAAGAACCCGTTTGTTTTATTGGCTCAGCCAAGTGTGATTGATGCATCGAGAGCTCCGGAAAACAAACATGTCGCTTGGGCTTATTGCCATGCTCCCCACGGTTCCGCCGAAGACTTTACGCAAGCGGTTGAAAACCAGATTTGCCGATTCGCACCTGGATTCAACGAGATCATCCTAGCGCGCCATAGCTTTACCGCCCAGTATATGGAAAACTACAACCCTAATTATGTCGGTGGGGATATTAACGGGGGAGTCCAAGATCTATTTCAACATTTTTCGCGACCGATTCTCAGTATTTCACCGTACCGCACACCTTCGAAAGGGATCTATATTTGCTCTTCGTCTACGCCTCCTGGGGGCGGGGTGCACGGTATGTGTGGATATAACGCTGCCCTGCAAGCATTAAAAGACGATATTTTTTAGAATTTCTTAAAAAATAGTTCGAGTTACTTTTTGGCTTAATCGTCATATTCTCTTGGTTTTAGCAAATATGTGTGCTACATTTGCACCCTATTTTATAAAAACCGGGACGAGATCCCCTAAACAACATTTGCAAAAATGGCCGTAAAAATCAGGTTAGCGCGTCGAGGACGCAAGAAAAGACCGATGTATGACATCGTAGTTGCTGATGCCAGAGCACCACGTGATGGTCGCTTTATTGAAAAATTGGGTACTTACAATCCAAACACACACCCCGCTGAGGTTTCATTAAAAGTAGACAAAGCGGTAAAATGGTTATTCAACGGGGCTCAGCCTACTGACACCGCCCGTACCATTCTTCAAAAGAAAGGAGTAATGCTGCGTAAACACTTACAAGTAGGTGTTATAAAAGGAGCCATTACACAAGAAGAAGCAGATGCTCGTTTTGACAACTGGTTGAAAGAGAAAGAGGAACGTGATGAGGCGCTTGCAAGTGCCATTTCAAGTAAATCAGCTAGTGCAAAAGAAGAAAAACTAGCAGCTGAACGTAAAATTAAAGAAGCCAGAGCAGAAGAATTGGCTAAGAAAAATGCGCCTCCTGTGGAAGAAGCGGCTCCAGCTGCAGAAGCTACCGAAGAAGAATCGGCGCCTGCAGGTGAGGAAGCAGCCTCGGAAGGAGCAGCTCCAGAAGAAGAGACAAACGCCTAAGGCATTTATCGCATTTTACAGCAAGTCTGCGCGGGCAAAATCTGCGCAGACTTTGTTTTTTGAAGAAAAAATACACCATATTCATTCCTTTCTTTCAGGATTGTCCGAACACTTTGTTTAATTTCCGACATGGATAAAGAAAATTGTTACCTATTAGGATATATTATCCGAACCCATGGACTCAAGGGGGAATTATCGATCTTTCTAGATGTCGATTATCCTGAAGATTATATGGAACTAGATTCGGTTTTTGTGGAAATCAAAGGCCAATTGGTTCCCTATATCGTCACCGAAATAAAAATACAACAGAAAGGTAAAGCTATTGTCAAACTGGATACCATTGATCATATCGATCAAGCACAAGAGCTAGTGGGAGCCTCGCTTTTTCTACCCGAAGATGCTTTGGATGAACTGGACGATGGAGGGTTTTATTACCATGAAATCACCGGATACACGGTGGTTGATCGGAAGTTAGGTCGATTGGGACCCATCATCACGGTGTACACCCCCAATGCACAGGATCTTATAGCCATGTATTACGAAGGAGATGAGATATTAATCCCCGTAGTCGATGAAATTGTAGATAAAGCAAACCATGAGCTAAAGGAAGTCTACGTGAATCTCCCGGAAGGACTACTGGATATTTATAAAAACCCGGCTGCTGACCAAGAAGATGAGGATTGATATCATTACATGTGTTCCCTCTCTTTTAACGAGTTTTTTTTCCCATTCAATTCTCGACCGAGCTGCGAAAAAAGGGTTAGCTGAAATCTTTTTGCACGATTTGAGAGACTATACCCAGGATAAACATCGGCAGGTCGACGACTATCAATTTGGAGGGGGGGCAGGAATGGTATTGAAAATAGAACCCATTGCGGCCGTAATTCGTAAGCTACAGTCTGAAAGAACCTACGACGAAATAATCTATATGACCCCCGATGGGGAACGTTTTACGCAGCGTACCGCGAACCGATTGTCTTTATTGAAAAACTTGATCATTCTCTGCGGACATTACAAGGGCGTTGACCAAAGGGTCAGAGATCTATTTATCACCAAAGAAATTAGTATAGGAGACTATGTTTTGTCAGGAGGAGAAATTCCTGCTGCCGTAGTCGCCGACAGCGTCATCCGTCTGATCCCAGGTGTCCTTAATGATGAAACTTCTGCCTTAAACGATAGTTTCCAGGATAACCTACTCGCTCCCCCGGTATATACTCGCCCGGCCGACTTTGAAGGGCATCAAGTTCCCCCAATACTGCTTTCAGGCCACGAAGCGAAAATAGAAGAATGGAGGATTGAACAATCTCTGAAACTCACCCAAGAAAAGCGCCCAGACCTCCTCGACAATTGGGAATTATAAACCCCCAAGCGCTACTATTTCAATTCCATCCTACAACATACTTTCCCTCCTATTTTTTTGCAGTCTCCATCTGCACCTCATATTTACTATATTTGTTTTTTGTGTTAAAAAATAATCCATCGCGTACGCAACTACCCTAATCCATGAGAAACTTTATTCTATTTACTGCCTTATTAGCTTTCGCTATTGTTTCCTGTAATCCAGCCGCTACTGATACGGCGGAAACCACTCAAATAACCGATAAAAAAATGTTAAGACACGTCGTACTTTTCAAATTTAAAGACACCTCCAGTGAGGCCGACGTAAATGCTATCGTTGAGGCATTTAAGAACCTCCCTAATGAAATTCCAGAAATAAAAGATTTTGAATGGGGTACAAATAATAGCCCGGAAGGACTGGATGATGGCTTTACCCACCTGTTTTTTGTAAGTTTTGAATCTGAAGAAGATCGAGCTATTTATCTTCCTCATCCAAAACATAAAGAATTTGTAGATTTATTGTCTCCACACCTTGAAAAAGCACTGGTCGTGGATTATTGGGCAGAAAAATGAACAATCGAATAAACCAATTATTTCAAGACTCCAAAGATCAGGAAGGGCTGCTGAATGTCTATTTTACAGCTGGTTTTCCTAAACTCGACGATACCCGCAAAATATTATCCGCTCTGCAAAGAGCGGGCGCCGACATGGTGGAAATAGGCATTCCCTATTCCGACCCCGTGGCAGACGGAGAAACCATTCAACAAAGCAATCAAAAAGCACTAGAGAATGGGATGACCATCAAAAAGTTGTTGGAACAACTGGAAGGAATGCGTGAAGAAATTACCATTCCTGTATTATTGATGGGGTACCTGAATCCTATCTTGCAATACGGTGTAGAAGAGTTTTGCCGTGCCGCATCGCAAGTCGGCGTCGACGGTCTGATTCTTCCTGACTTACCTTTGGAAGAATATCGAAGCGAATATCAACCGATTTTCGATAAATATGGCTTGTTGAATATATTCCTGATTACTCCTCAAACTAAACCCGATCGAATTCGTCAAATCGACGCGGTGGGGAGTGGTTTCATCT
>JBAYRB010000083.1:0-8495 GCA_041676905.1 Spirosomataceae bacterium | reverse complement strand
TGTAAAGTTGCTAGATACCCGAAAAACCACGCCGAATTTCAGAGTATTTGAAAAAATGGCAACTGTTATCGGTGGGGCTCATAACCATCGGATGGGGTTATACGATATGATTATGCTCAAGGATAACCATATCGATTATGCGGGGGGTATCGAACCGGCCATTCAAAAAACGAGAGAATACCTTACTAAAACGGGTAAAAAACTAAAGATCGAAATTGAAACCCGAAATTTGGAGGAGGTTGATGAAGTTCTTCGGGTAGGTGGTATCGATATCATCATGTTAGATAATTTTTCTCTAACGGATTTGCGCGAAGCGGTCAGACGTATCGACGGACGTTTTGAAACCGAAGCCTCCGGAAATATCACCCGTGATAATATTCGAGCCATTGCCGAAACCGGTGTAAATGGAATATCCAGTGGTGCCCTGACACATCAAATAAAGAGCTTGGACCTAAGTTTAAAAGCATTTTAGCCAAAAATATAGCGTAATCGTAAAGGCCGGAAGTCTTCAACAGAATGCTTCCGGCCTTTAGCGTTTTACGCTGTTTTAATGGAAAGTGTATCGAACCCCTAAAAAGCCGCGAATCCCTTGATTTGACGCATAAACGTAACTTGGGTCAAAGGTTAAGCGATAGGGATTGTCGGGCGTAGCCACTACCTCGCCCTGTTCGTCAAATACCACTTTTTTGTTGAAGGGATCAAAGGGGCGGGCAATTGAATTAGCCGGTGGCCTGAAATTTAATAGGTTTTTCACACCGCCGTAAATCTCCCACTTCCCTCCTATTCGTTTCGTAAATTGAATATTTTGGATCGACCAGACCGGGGAATATTCATCCCGGGGATCGTCTTCATTTAACAAGGGTAAACGCATCGGACCAACTACATTGGCTGTATAATCGAAGGTAAGCCCTATTTTTTCCCAATCATAGGAGATTGTCCCTACCCCCATGAATTTTTCGGTTAAAACCGGCAATGTCTTGGTATTGTTTTCCCAAACGAAATTGTCGGTTAGGGTAATCCCCGCCACCAATTTTAAGGGGAAAATAAAGCTGTAATCCAGGTTGAGACTTACCCCTCTTGAAACGGAGTATCCGTCTAGATTATCGTAAATGATCTTCAGGGGGTCGGTGTCGTAGTCGGGTAAAATCCGGTTGGTAAAATGTGTGTAGAAAATGGCGGCATCGATCCCGAGGAAGGAGTTGCCCGTTGGAATTTTTGTTACATAATTGAGGTTAGCATTCCAGCTCTGTTCGGGCTTGAGTTCGTTTTCAATCACCACATCACGAGCTCCGGTAAGTGCCGCATGCTCTTCCGTAAATAGATTGACCACCCGATAGCCTCTACCAATATTCAAACGAAGTACATCGGCTTGACCGAAATTATGCTTCCATGCAATTCGTGGTGTGAAAATGCTTCCATGGATGGAGTTATAATCATACCGGGCCCCTAAGAGCAAGGAACTTTTTCCCAGTGAAATTTCATCTTGGACGAAAATTCCAGGGAGGAAGGTATGACTTGCGTTATCGCTTCCATCGGCGGTAGCCGTCGCCGGTGTATCATCATTATAGTAGTTGTAGCGAAAGGGAGTACCAATGAGTAGGCTGTGTTGGCCAATCGTCTTATCCCATAAAAACTGGCCGAATGCGATATTTTGATGGGCATGGTACGGGGTATCCCCATATACCGAATTCTGACGGTGTGTATTAAATGAATACTGTAACGTAATATCTTTCAAGGGAAGCGCATAGGAACCAATGAGTTCGAAGCGCTGCGTATAGATGCTTTCCCCATAAACCTCGTCCCCACCTCGGTATTTGGGCTCCCAGTTCATTTCTCCCCCCCAACGATCTTCGTTGAAAAAGCGTGCAGCAAGGGAAGATATACGACCATCCCCGTGTTTAAACTGCCATTTATTAAAAACGGAAATGCGATGTTGTAAGGTTAAATCGGTGAAACCATCCCCATTTTTATCTACTGGATTTTGATAATTGAAATAGTTGATCCCCAAAAGCGAAGTAATACTTTTGCCCACTGAAAATTTGGCACCCAGGTCTACGTTGTATTCCCCATAATCGGTCGCGAATACATCCCCTGAAAAAGCGGGGGCTTTCGAATTGTCTCGTGTAATAATATTGATTAAACCGCCTACGGCTTCAGAACCGTAAAGTGTAGAAGCCGGACCTTTGACCACCTCTATCCTTTCGATTAAGCTGTTCGGAATACCGGTTAATCCATAGACCGTAGCCAAGCCACTAACTATGGGGACTCCGTCGATCAAAACCATGGTATAGGGTCCTTCTAGGCCGTTTATATGGATGTCTCCAGTGTTACATACGTTGCAGTTAATTTGTGGCCGAACCCCATTTACATAAGACAGGCCCTCAAATACACTAGGGGTTGGGTTTTTAGCCAAAAAGCTCGGGGTAATCACGTCGACCGGTACGGGGCTATCCAATTTCGTCACTTCTTTCATGGTACCGGTGACGACAACTTCCTCAAGCTTGTTATCCGTTGCTGTAAGCCGGGCGATGTGTTGTTGAACTTCGCCCGCTTTAATATTAATTTTCTTTGTGAAGGGTTGGTAACCCACTGCCGACACCACTAGTTCCCATGAACCGGAGGGAATACGCTCGATTTTATAACGACCTGCCGAGTCGGCTAAAGTGCCTATAGATGTACCCATCAACGAGACAGAGGCATAAGGAACTGGATTTCCAGCAGAGACTACCTGCCCTTCTAAACTTCCATTTCCAGTGGCGTTTTTTTGTGCCCATAGAGGCAACGTAGCGAAACATAACGCTGTGAATATACGTAATATTTTCATTGTTAATCTTGCTGATAAAAAATATGCAGGTACAGGAATCCATTGATTCACAGGACCCGATGAATTACAGAAAACAAGACTACTTCCTTGTTTAAGGCATCATGAATTCTGAGAATAAGGTAATCAGACAAGATGAACGGGGGGGCCTCTGGGGTTTTGGTAGGTTAACTCACAAGAGCGAAAAGTAACATTGTAGACGTCGTTGACAGGGTCCTGAAAAACAATCGGTGGGGTAAATTCAAATTCAGTAACCAAAAGTCCGAAGAAGGGTGTGTTACTGTATGAATCAAGCCAGGTTAATTCCGATTGACTATGTGGGTTGCTGGAAAAAGGTCCTTTTTCTCCTTTAGCTTTATAGGGGTGAACGTGGGAAATTACACGTCCGTCGGGTAGCCTATGTGCGTGACGAAATACGATATTGATGGAGATAACATATCCCCAGATCAATAACATTCCCAGCGCTAAAGCATTCCTCCTAATCATAAACCCATTCAAATATTCGGCTAAGTGTTTAACGCGAATAATCGTAAATATCGGAATAAAATATTTTTATGACAATTTTTAGTTCCTGTGATAATCCCATGGGATTTACTTAGTTACAAAAGATATTAAAATAGTCTAGTAGTAATAGGTCGTACAACTACGGGAAAAACCGTATATTCTTTTCACGTAAAGGTACTTTTTATCATTTTAAAGGTATATTTTTAGAACCCAGTCCGAAAACAAGGACTTGAGTTTTTTAATTTCGAAGGATGGCTATCTTTTATACTAAAGTAAATTAATGCAAAATCAGGGGGGGGACCCTGGTGATATGGCTACGTCACTAATCAATAACTCTATAATATCGGAATGAAAAGAAGAGATTTTTTCAAAAATGGTTCCCTAGCTTTTATTGGTACTTCCTTATTTACCGGACAGGCATTTCGCGCTGAAGCGTTTAAAGGAAAGGTAGCCAAAAATATCATTTTCATGGTGAGTGACGGCATGAGTACCGGTACCTTAAACATGGCGGATTTATTACTCCAACGAAAAGAAGGGCGTAGGAGTACCTGGTTACAGATGTATCAAGATAATTTAGTTGCTCGGTCTTTGGTCGATACGTCGTCTGCCAGCGCCTTGGTCACGGATTCAGCTGCCGGGAGTTCGGCATGGGGAGGCGGTGTGAAAGTACCGAATGGATCGGTAAACGTGAATGCAGACGGCAGTGTCAACAAACCCATCTTGCAAAAATTTAAAGCAGCAGGAAAGTCAGTAGGCTGTGTAACGAGTGTACCCATTACGCATGCCACCCCCGCGGGGTTCACCGCCGTCAGTAAATCAAGAGGCGATCAAGAAGGAATCGCCAAACAATATCTTGATCTGAAAATTGATGTGCTGCTTGGTGGAGGAAAAGAGTTTTTTAGTGCGGATAAAAGAAAGGATAAGGTTGATTTGTTTGGGGAGTTTGCTAAAGCAGGATACGATGTTGTTAGTGACCGCAACGAGCTGATGGCTAAAAAATCGTCCAATAAACCCTTGCTAGGAGCCTTTACCGAAGGGGGAATTCCCTACGCACTCGACGCTGCCTTTGATCGGAATTTGCAAGCGCAAGTGCCTACCTTAGCTGAACTTACCGAAGCCGCCATCCAACGTTTATCCAAGAACCCAAAAGGATTTGTCATGCAGGTCGAAGGCGGGAAGGTAGATTGGTGTGCACACTCCAATGATGTAGGCGGACTATTGTATGACCAAATAGCGTTTGATGAAGCCTTAAAGGTGGCCATCGATTTCGCTCGGAAAGACAAGGAGACCTTGGTTATTTTCACCACCGACCATGGCAATGCTAACCCCGGCTTGTTTGGAAAAGATTCTAATTTCGATCGTATCCAAACTTTTAAAAACACGAACGATTGGATTCTTCGCGGTATCACCCACCATTTTACGCCAGCTCAGGTCATCGAGCGTATCGAAGCAGCACAGGGCTATGCGATTACTAGGGAGGAAGCCGCTCATCTATTAACCTTCTATGAAGCGCCCAAAGAGGAAGGCTTATACAATCCCTACAAACTTCCATTCAAACAACTGGGAGAAATTCAGGTGAACTACACTTCGGTAGGTTGGGCTGGAACCGGGCACTCAGCCGATTTTGTGGAACTAGGTGCCTTCGGACCCGGAAGCGAATTAATTATGCCGCACATAAAAAATAACGACCTCCATCACATTATGTTGAAGGCCGCAAAAGTCGCATCCTAAAATTATAGGTCTATAAAAAATGCCACCTTGGTTCTATACAGGGTGGCTTTTTTTTGACCTTAGTTGCTATTAAAACGTTTTTAGTGTAGGAAAAATTTCATGGTTGAAAAATAGTTAGACTATTTTTCATAATATTTACTGCATGTTACAGATTTTGTGTTGAAAGTAATTTAATTGACTATTTCGACTTAATAATATGAAAAAACCGCCAAGGGTTTCTCTTGTGAGACACTCCCTTGGCGGTCGCCAATTTTTACCCGTTCGTAACGGAAATGGTTAAATTTATCCTTTAATCTTGCAGTGCGGCGATACCGGGAAGTACTTTTCCTTCCATGTATTCGAGCAGGGCACCACCGCCCGTAGATACATAACTTACCTGATCTCCATAACCCGCGTTGTTGATGGCGGAGGCTGAATCCCCCCCTCCGATGAGGGAGAAAGCTTGATTTTCCTCTGTGGCATGTACCACGGCTTCGGCAATGGCATTGGTTCCTTTGGCAAAGTTCGGAAATTCAAATACACCCATGGGGCCGTTCCAAAGTATGGTCTTGGAACCTTCTATGACACTGCTGAAAAGTTTAACAGTTTCCGGACCTATATCCAGTCCTTCCCAATCATCCGGAATTTGCCCGGCGGGAACCACTTTTCTTTCCGCATCATTTTTGAATTCCTTTGCAATGACGGTGTCGACCGGAAGGTATACTTTTACATTTTTTGCTTCAGCCTTTTTCAGAATTTCCAGGGTCAACTCCTGTTTATCTTCCTCAAATAATGACTTTCCTATCGTTCCTCCTCTGGCTTTAGCAAAGGTATAGGACATGCCTCCTCCTATAATCAGGTTATCCACCTTATCGAGAAGCTTTTCAATAATTAATATTTTATCAGAGACCTTTGCCCCACCCATGATAGCTGTAAAGGGTTTTTCTGAGTCTTCAAGAACTCTTTGCGCATTATCGATTTCGGCCTGTAAAACGTAGCCTGCTACTTTATTTTCAAAGAATTTTCCCACGACGGAAGTCGAAGCATGGGCGCGATGTGCAGTTCCAAAAGCATCGTTTACCCATACATCTCCTAAGCGAGCCAATTTCCGGGCGAATTCTTCATCCCCTTTTTCTTCTTCCTTGTAAAATCGCAGGTTCTCTAATAATAGGATTTCACCGGGTAATAGAGCCTGTGCCATGGCTACAGCCTGATCACCAATGCAATCATCGGCAAATTTTACAGTGCGTCCAAAAATCAGGGAAAGAGGAGTAACTAGGTGGCGTAGCGAAAATTTATCTACCGGGCCCTCTTTGGGTCTACCCAAATGTGACATCAGTATCGCGGAACCCCCTTCATTTAATATCTTTGTAATCGTGGGAATGGTAGCCCGGATACGGGTATCGTCTGTAATTTCGAATTTTTCATTCAACGGAACATTGAAATCAACTCTGACAAGGGCTTTATGTCCGGAAAAATTAAAGGAGTCTACTGTTTTCATAAATTGCTATTGGCTATTCAATATGACTTAGACAAAAGTAAACGAATACAATTGAATATTCTACAAATAGGCCATATACTACCATTTTATCCCTTTTAAATACAAGGAATCAAAAGTTTGTTCGGTAGGCAAACCAAAAAACCACCATGGCAGAACAAAATCCACTTCCACCGAAGTACTATCTCACCTATTTTGATTATCTGATCGATTTTGTTCAAAATATGTATGGGGAATTATTGACGCCCTCGGAAACGGATTTTATTCGTTGTTATCGCAGTCTTCCCGAGGATGCCCGATGCTTGTTTGTTAGAATGAGTAACCGGAAGGGGCCGTATTTTAAACCGGAAACCTTTGTATATCCGGAAATTGACGATATCGAGGGAAACCTAGAGCGGTTGATTCAGCTGGGCTTTACGCGCTATCTTGAAATAGAAACGACTGAATACCCTGAAACCCTCTTAAATCTACTAACCAAAGGGGAGTTGGTGCAACTTACCCGATCGCTGGAGCCTATCATCATGCCCTCTTCGCAAATTAAGAAAAACGACCTGGTACGTTGGCTCCTCCATGAAAATGAAATGCATGTTCTTTTACATGCGATTTTGTCGAATCATCGATTTGTGGAAGTATTATTCTCTCAGGAGGTAGAGCTGATGAAGTTTTTGTTTTTTGGGAACCGATACGACGACATGACCGAATTTGTTATACGAGACTTGGGGCATGTACGATATCAGTCGTTTGATGATGAAGCGCTTTCGCAAAAATTCAAGACCCGAAAGGAAATGGAGGATGCTTTAGCCGTTTCCTATTTAAAAGAAAACTTCCTGGAGCTGATCACAACCCGTCCGGCTGAGGACGTGTATGAATGGTTTGAATTAAATCGATCGGAACTATCCATTGGTTTATCAGAAATGGCAAAGCCTTCGCTCGACCGATTGACGCTGCGTGTAGCCCAATGGCTGGAACGGCAAAAGATGTTTGATCAAGCACTGGAATTGTATGATCTGACTACCGCTCCTCCGGCAAGGGAGCGAAAAACTCGCCTACTTTACAAAATAGGGCATTTGGAAGAAGCAAAAAGCCTCTGTCAAGAAATGGCGTCCTTCCCCCAGAACGCCGATGAGCTTTACTTTGGACAGGACTTTTACGAGCGAATATCTTCCAAAAAATACAGAACGGTACGACAGACGACCCAAGCTTTGCAGGAGGCTGATGTCATTTATTTACCCTCTGATTTTCGGTATCAGGTAGAATTCGGAGCAGTCGATTACTATTTGCAGCAGGGATTTGATGCGTTCTTCAGTGAAAATGTACCCTGGAGGTCTATTTTCGGCTTGTTGTTCTGGGATATTATCTACGATACCAATGTGCAAGCTATTCATCATCCGTTACAACGCGTGCCTTCTGATTTTTTTCTTCCCGATTTTTATGTGAAAAGAGAGGCACAGTTGCAGGCTCGTATGGCTCAACTCGATTCAACCAAAAAGATCCACCGTACCTTGACCAACACCTTTGAACAAAAATACGGTATTGCCAATGTTTTGGTAGGCTGGCACGAAGCCCTTCTGCAGCAAGTCTTGACGATTAACACACTCCTAAGTGTAGATCAACTTCACCAAATTTTGCTCGAAATGGCGACCGATTTGCGGGACAAAGCAAGGGGGTTTCCCGATTTATTGGTTTGGAGAGGTAAGGAATATTCCTTTGTAGAAATTAAATCCCCCACAGACCACCTATCTGCCCGTCAGTTGTATTGGCAACACTATTTTCGAGAAAAAGGCGTATCCAGTAAAATAGTTAGGGTCAAATGGAATGAAGGCAATAAAACTTCGTCGACTTAATAATTGTACCAACCTTGCCAAAGTTGTTTAAGCTTTTTTCGGAGCTCATCTTCTCGGGCATTAGTGCCGGGTTCATATAAAAGGGTTCCCTTTAATTCTTCTGGAAGGAAACTTTCCT